>CAJCHR010000001.1 GCA_903970225.1 Actinobacteria bacterium 21-64-8
CATGGGCGACATGCCGCTCATGACCAAGAACGGCACCTTCATCATCAACGGCACCGAGCGCGTCATCGTCTCGCAGATGCATCGCAGCCCCGGCGTGTTCTTCGATCACGACAAGGGCAAGACGCATTCCTCGGGCAAGTACCTGTTCGCCGCCCGCGTCATCCCCTATCGCGGCTCCTGGCTCGATTTCGAATTCGATGCCAAGGACCATGTCTATGTCCGTATCGATCGGCGCCGCAAGCTCCCGGCGACGACGCTGCTGCTCGCCTTGTTCGACAAGCCGACCGAGGCCTATCTGGCCGAATGCGCGGCCGAGGGCAAGACGCCGGACCGCAGCCATGTCAGCGGCATGGGCAAGGAAGAAGTCCTCGAGTACTTCTACGACACGAACATCTTCCGCCGGACTGCCAGCGGCTGGTCGACGGCCTTCGATCCGAACCGCTACAAGGGTGGCGGCAAGCTGGCGCTCGACCTCAAGGATGCGCGCACCGGCGAGATCAAGGCCGAGGCCGGCGCCAAGATGACGCCGCGCCTGGCGCGCAAGCTCAAGGAAGACGGGCTCGAAGAGGTGCTGGTCGCCGATGACGAGTTGCTGGGCCAGTATCTGGCGCAGGACGTCATCAACACCAGCACGGGCGAGATCTATGCCGAGGCCGGCGACGAGCTGGGCCAGGCGCTGCTCGACCAGCTGGCCGGGCTCGGCATCGAAGAGCTGCCGGTGCTCGCGGTCGACCATCTCAATGTCGGCGCCTATATCCGCAACACGCTGATGATCGACAAGAACCAGACGCGTGAAGACGCGCTGATCGACATCTACCGCGTGATGCGCCCGGGCGAGCCGCCGACGCTCGAGACGGCCGAGGCGCTGTTCAAGGGCCTGTTCTTCGATTCGGAGCGTTACGATCTGAGCGCGGTCGGTCGCGTCAAGATGAACTCGCGCCTGAACCAGACGACGGCCGATACCGTCCGCGTGCTGCGCAAGGACGATATCCTGGCGATCCTCAAGGTGCTGGTCGACCTCAAGGACGGTCGCGGCGAGATCGACGATATCGACCATCTGGGCAATCGCCGCGTCCGCTCGGTCGGCGAGCTGATGGAGAACCAGTACCGCGTCGGCCTGCTGCGCATGGAGCGGGCGATCCGCGAGCGCATGAGCTCGGTCGAGATCGACACGGTCATGCCGCATGATCTGATCAACGCGAAGCCGGCCGCGGCCGCGGTGCGCGAATTCTTCGGCTCGTCGCAGCTGTCGCAATTCATGGACCAGACCAACCCGCTCTCCGAGATCACGCATAAGCGTCGTCTCTCGGCGCTCGGGCCCGGGGGTCTGACCCGCGAGCGTGCCGGCTTCGAAGTGCGCGACGTGCATCCGACGCATTACGGCCGTATCTGCCCGATCGAAACGCCGGAAGGCCCGAATATCGGTCTGATCAACTCGCTGGCGACCTATGCCCGCGTGAACCCCTACGGCTTCATCGAGAGCCCCTACCGCAAGGTCGTCGACGGCAAGGTCACCGACGAGGTGATCTATCTCTCGGCGATGGAAGAGGGCCGCTACGCGATCGCCCAGGCCAATATCGAGCACGACGCCGAGAATCACATCCTGGCCGACCTGACCAATTGCCGCAAAAACGGCGACTTCGTCATGGCGCGGCCGCAGGATATCGATTTCCTCGATGTCTCGCCGAAGCAGCTGGTGTCGGTCGCCGCGGCGCTCATTCCCTTCCTGGAGAATGACGACGCGAACCGCGCGCTCATGGGCTCGAACATGCAGCGTCAGGCCGTGCCGCTGATCCGCGCCGATGCGCCGCTGGTCGGCACCGGCATGGAGGAGACGGTTGCGCGTGACTCCGGCGTGACGATCATCGCCCGGCGTGCCGGCGTGATCGACCAGGTCGATGCTACGCGTATCGTCATCCGCGCCTCGGAAAGCCTCGCTTCGGCTTCCGGCGTCGATATCTACAACCTGCTGAAGTTCCAGCGCTCGAACCAGAACACCTGCATCACGCAGCGTCCGCTGGTGAAGGTCGGCGACATCGTGCAGGCCGGCGACATCATCGCCGACGGCCCGTCGACGCAGCTCGGCGAGCTGGCACTCGGCCGGAACGTGCTGGTCGCGTTCATGCCGTGGAATGGCTACAACTTCGAAGACTCGATCCTGATCAACGAGCGGATCGTGTCGGAAGACGTCTTCACCTCGATCCATATCGAGGAATTCGAGGTTATGGCCCGCGATACCAAGCTGGGCCAGGAAGAAATCACGCGCGACATCCCGAATGTCGGCGAAGAAGCGCTGAAGAACCTCGACGAAGCCGGCATCGTCTATATCGGTGCCGAGGTGAAGCCGGGCGACATTCTGGTCGGCAAGGTGACGCCGAAGGGCGAAAGCCCGATGACGCCGGAAGAGAAGCTGCTGCGCGCGATCTTCGGCGAGAAGGCGTCTGACGTCCGCGACACCTCGCTGCGCCTGCCGCCCGGTGTGTCGGGTACGGTCGTCGAGGTCCGCGTCTTCTCCCGCCGCGGCGTCGACAAGGACGAGCGCGCGCTTGCCATCGAACGCGCCGAGATCGAGCGTCTGGCCAAGGATCGCGACGACGAACGGCACATCCTGGAGCGGAGCTTCTATGCCCGTCTCAAGGAGCTGATCATCGGCCAGGAAGCGGTTGCCGGCCCGAAGGGCATGCGGTCGGGCTCGATCGTGGACGAGGCCTTGCTGGCCGAGTTCACGCAGGGCCAGTGGCGCCAGATCACCGTGCGCGACGATGCCCGCATGGCCGATCTTGAAGCCCTCAAGAAGCAGATGGACAAGTCGAACCAGGTCCTGCAGGACCGGTTCGAGAGCAAGGTCGAAAAGCTGCAGCGCGGCGACGAGCTGCCGCCCGGCGTCATGAAGATGGTCAAGGTCTTCGTGGCGGTGAAGCGCAAGCTGCAGCCGGGCGACAAGATGGCAGGTCGTCACGGCAACAAGGGCGTGATCTCGAAGATCATGCCGGGCGAAGACATGCCCTATCTCCAGG
>CAJCHR010000002.1 GCA_903970225.1 Actinobacteria bacterium 21-64-8
TCTCGACTTGATGCTGCCCGGCAAGCCCGAAGATCCCGAGATGCGCGAAAGTGCCTCGATCTGGCTGTTCGAGGAGAACGGCGAATTCGCGCTTCCCCGCAACGGCGTCGAGGCCGTTGGCGCGGTCTGGGAGAACCATCGCTACGATTGCAACTTCGCCTTCAAGGGCGGCCGGGTGCTGCGCGAGAGCACAACCGGGCCGACGCTGTCGCCGAAGGGCGCGGACGGCCGCAATTCCGTGCTGGGCGCGGGCGGCATGAAGTTCGAATGCATCGAGCCGTTCAGGAAGTGGCGCGTCAGCTACCGCGGCGAGCCGTTCGCGGCGACCGTGCAGGATCAGATCGCCGGCCGCTTCGGCATCTTCGCCGGCGGCGCGGACATCGAGAGCAACGAAGGCTTCCCACGGACCCCGGTCAGTTACGATGTCGATCTGACGATGGTCACGCCGTGCTGGACGCAGGACTACCGGCCGCACAAGCTCGTTGGCATGAGCGATGCCGAAAAGGCCGACGCCGGCTCGATGGGCTACGGCTGGCGAGTCGAGCATCTGTTTCGCGGCGAAGGCGAGCTGACGATCGATGGCGAGACTCGCAGCTTCAAGTGCAACGGTTCACGCATCCATCGCCAGTCGGTGCGGCCGATGGGCGAGTTTCGCGGGCATGCCTGGCAATCGGCGGTATTCCCGGATGGACGCGCGTTCGGTTACATCGCCTACCCGCTGCGCGAGGGTGAGACCCCGGAGCAGGGCTACAATGTCGGCTACGTCTATATGGACGGCGTGATGTATCCGGCCAGGGCGAAGAACCCCGCGTTCCTGCGCACGATCGTCGCCAAAGGCGATCAGGTCGACGTCGAGATGGTGGGCGAGTTCGGTACCGTGCGCATCTCCGGCTCGACCGATCTGGCGACGTTCCACCTCGGCAATCCGGGCGTCAACGGCTTCAACAACCAGCAGGGCGGCGTTCGCTACGAGTGGGACGGCCAGGTCGCCTACGGCATGATCGAACGCTCATCGCCCGCCGCGCTGTGCCGTATCGTGCTGGAGGATGCCGAGGCGGCGTAAAGGCGGAGCCGACCCAGGCGACGTTGGCCGCAGCGGGGTGGGCTCGCGGTGCGCGCGGCTATGCCCCGCTGTCGAGTGCGGGATAACGCCGGGGAAAATCGCGAACGGACGGTGCGGCCGGCGCGGAGGTGCCCGAACCATACAGGCTTGGGTTGCACAGGGTCCGATACGCTGCCAACGGCTGGGAGCGATCCTGCGCCTGATCTCGTCAGCTCGGCCCTGTCTTGCGAGGCGGACGGCGGCTAGGGCTCGCGAGCGACCCGACGCTCCGGGAGGGCATACTCTCGATTTCATCCTCGACTTGGATTCGGACGCTCGTCCGTGGCGCATGTAACCGATATGGTTATTAATGTCGAGAATCACAGTTGCTTCTGCGGCTGCGGCCACCGATTGATCAGCGATCGGTCACGGCGGATCACGCAATTGCATACAAGACATTCGCACCCGGTGGACTTGCGCAATGTTGTGCGCTTAGGAGCCGCTCGTAAAAACGCGCGGGGGCGGACACTATGCGACGACTTTCAAACCGTATTCTTCTCACCGGGGCGGCATTGTGGTGCGCGGCAGGCGGCGCACGCGCGGAAGAGGCCGCTGCTCCGGCGAACCCGAACCGCGATATCGTCGTCACCGCGCAGCGCCGCGACGAAGCCGCGGACCGGGTGCCGATCTCGCTGGGCGTGCTTTCGGGCGACACGCTGGCAAAAAGCGGAATCTTGCGCGCAGATGATCTGCAGCTTCGCGATCCGACGCTGACGATCCTGGGCAACAACAGCCCGCAGGGGCAGTTCAACCTGATCCGCGGCGTGGGCACGTTCAGCTACTCGGACGCGGTCGAGCCCAGCGTCGGCACCGCGATCGACGGCGTGGTGCTCGGCCGCGCGGGCATGGGGCTGACCGATCTTTACGACATCGACCACGTCGAGATCCTGCGCGGACCGCAAGGCACGCTGTTCGGCAAGAACGCCAACGCCGGCCTGATCAACATCGTCACCAACGCACCGAGCTTCGACACCGGCGGCGAAGCGCGGCTGTCTTACGGCAATTACAACGAGTTGCTGGCCGAGGAGGCGCTGACCGGCGCGCTGATCCCCGATACGCTCGCGGTGCGCGTCGCGGCGCTGTATCATCGCCGTGACGGGTTCGTCGACCAGCCGGTGCTGGGCACCAAGATCGGCGGGATCGACCGGCTCGGCGTGCGCGGCAAGGTCTTGCTCAAGCCGCAGGGCAGCGATTTCAGCGCATTGCTGACGGTCGATTACTACCACGCCGACGATCGTTGCTGCCATCCCACGGTGCGCAGCTATGGCGATCCGACGCAGGCCTACCTGATCGGGCCGATCATCGGCGCGCCGGGCCCCGGCAATCTGACCTCCGCATCCGAGACGCCGATCTACGACCGGTCGCGCTCGATCGCCGCGACGCTGGAGCTTACCGCCGATCTCGGGCGCGGGGTGACGCTGACCTCGGTCACCGGATACCGCGACTGGACCAACCGCAACTCGACCGAGAACGACGGCACGCCGCTGCCGATCCTCAACGCGCCGGGCGATTATTCGCACTCGAACGACCGCCAGGTCACGCAGGAGCTGCGGCTGTCCTCGCCCGAGACCGACCGGCTCTATTACACCCTGGGGCTCTACTATTTCCGGCTTCACGCCGATTCGGATCACCTCGATTCGGGCTCGCTCGGCGTGGCGCTGCCGCCCGGGTTCCTGTTCCAGTCGTTCACCGGCGCGACCAGCACGAGCACGAACTACGCCGCTTTCGCCGACGTCTCGTTCCATGCGACGCCCAAGCTGCTGCTGACGGTCGGGGGACGTATCCTCCGCGATTCGGTCAGCGCGCAGTACGATCGCACCAGCGACTTCCCGCTGCCAGGCTCCACGTTGGGTGACACCAGCACCGGCGCCGGCAAGCGCGCCGACACCAATTACAGCGCGCGCGGCGTGATCCAGTACCAGTGGAGCCCGGATGTGATGAGCTACGCGAGCGTCTCGCGCGGCTACAAGGGCTACGGCGCCGACATCTATTCGCCCCCGCCCGCGCAGGAGGGCGTCAGCTACGCCAGCACCTTCGCGCTGCCCGAAAGCAGCGTCGCGTACGAAGTCGGCCTGAAGTCCAAGCTGTTCGATCGCCGCGTCACGCTCGATCTGACCGGATTTTGGACCAATTTCGACAACCTCCAGCTCTCGCTGTTCGATCCCGCGGTCGCGCAGTATGTGCTTCTGAACGCGCGCAAATTCCGCACCCGCGGGTTCGAGGCAGCGATCACCGCGCGCCCGACCCGCGAACTGACGCTGACCGCATCGGGCGCCTACACCGACACCGCGCTGATCAGCTTCCCCGGCGTGCCGTGCGTCCCCGGCCCCTCGCCCGTCCCGTGCGTCGACGGCACGCGCAATTTCACGGGCGGTCGCTCGCCGCTCTCGCCCGACTTCGCCTTCGTGGTCTCCGCCGCCTATGCGCGCGAACTGAGCCCCGGCCTCGGCATCGACGGGCGGATCGACTACAGCTGGAAGAGCAGCATCCTGTTCAGCACCGACCAGGATCCGAGCAAGGTCCAGGGTCCGGTCGGCATCCTGGGCGCGCGCGCCGGGCTCACCTTCGGCACCCGCCAGAGCTACGAACTGTCCGGCTACGTGCGCAACCTGACCGACAAGCGCTGGACCAACCTTTTGTTTGATACCGCGGTCTGGGGCGGCTACTCGCAATACCCGGAAATCGGCCGCACGTACGGGGTGGAACTCGCGGCCCACTTCTGAGGGATTCTCGCCATAGCGGACGTCTTCATCTCCTACAGCCGGCAGGATGAGGCCGTCGCACGCCGCTTCGCCGAGGCGCTGATCGCGTCGGGTTTCGACGTGTGGTGGGACAACGACTTGCGCAGCGGCGAGACGTTCGACGATGCGATCGAAACCGCGCTGCGCAGCGCCAGGGCGGTGATCGTCCTGTGGTCGCCCGCATCGGTGACCTCGCGCTGGGTCCGCGCCGAGGCGACCACGGCCGACCGGCTGGCGACGATCCTGCCGGTGATGATCGCCCCGTGCGAGCGTCCGATCATCTTCGAACTGCTGCACACGACCGATCTCTCGGCCTGGAAGGGCAACGTCGCCGATCGCGCCTGGACCGGGTTCGTCAGCGAACTGCGCCGCAAGCTGGTGCGCGAAGACGAAGACGCGCCGACCCCGGTCGAGATCGCGGCGGGCTATGCGTTCAAGCTCCCCTCCAAGCCCTCGATTGCGCTGCTGCCGTTCAAGGACATCTCGTCCACCGCGCAGTCCGAAGGCTTCACCGACGGCATCGTCGAGGAGATCAGCGCGACGCTCTCGCACTTCCAGACGCTGTTCGTGATCGCTGGCGCGTCGAGCCTGTCGTACCGCGACAGCGCCAAGGACCCGGCGACGATCTGCCGCGAACTGGGCGTGCGCTACTTGCTCGAAGGCTCGGTCCGTCAGGCGAACGGGCGCGTGCGGATCACGGTCAAGCTGCTCGACGGGATCGACGGCGCACAAGTCTGGGCCGAGAAGTTCGACGACAGCCTCGAGGACATCTTCGACTTGCAGGACCGCGTCGCCGCCGCGGTCGCCAGCCGGATCGATTCCTCGATCGACAGCGCCGAGCTCGAACGCGCGGTGCTGCATCCGACCTCGACGCCCGATGCCAACGAGCTGTACTGGCGCGCCAACGCGATGTTCCGCCGGTTCGATCCCGCGTCGGTCAGCGAGGCGATCAAGCTGCTCGACCAGGCCTTGGTGCTCGATCCCGAGCACGGCTGGGCGGCCGCGCTTGACGGGTTCTGCCACTCGGCGATGTACGGTTATGGCTGGAGCCCCGATCCCGCCGCCAGCCGCGCGGCGGCACTGCGGCATTACGAACTCGCGATGCGCGCCGCGGGCAACGACCCGCGCGTGATGGGCTATTGCGGCGCGATCCTGCTCAACGTCGGCGGCGACGGCGATGTCGCGACGCGCCTTGCGAACCGCGCGCTCGAACTCAACCCGGGCTCGGCGACCAACTTGTTCTGGAGCGGGTGGAACGATGCGATCATCGGCGAGCCCGAGCGCGGCCTCAAGCGGCTCGAGGATTCGATCCGCCTCAACCCGCGCTCGGTGATCCGCCCGCTCGCGGTCTGCGCGATGGGCATCTGCCTGTTCGAGCTGCACCGCTTCGACGAGGCGGTGGGCGTGCTCAACGAAGTGCTGCAGCAATTGCCGACGTTCCCGCCCGCGCTGGCCTGCGTCGCGGCGAGCCTCAATCATGCCGGGCGCACCGAGGAGGCGATCGCGGCCGGCGCGCGGCTCCAGGCGATCGGCGGCGGCATCGGCGCGCTGACCGGCCTGCGCCGCAAGCAGGACATCGATCTGCTCCACTCGGGGCTTGCGGCGATCAACTTCAAGCCGGCCGCCGCCTGACCAAGCCCGCGCTGGACGGCGCGGAGCGCGCGCGGTAGCTACTGCGCGAGACGTTGACTGGGGGATTGGTCGTGGTCGAAACTGCGGTACCGGCGGGATATTATCAAAGCCCGGCGATTCACGACTGGGCCTATGTCGTGTCCTTCACCCCGGCGAAGATTTACTCGCCGAAATCGCTGCATCAACTTTCGCAGGCGCTGCACGAGGTCTGGCAAGCGGGCGGCACGGTCCGCATCCTCGGCGGCCAGCACAGCTGCTCGCAGATCTTCGAAAACACCGCGGTCATCGACATCTCGCACCTGCCGCTCGACTTCGCCGTGACCGATGCCGCCGCCGGCAAAGTCGAAGCGAGCGGCTGGATGCATGCGCACGACTTCACGGCTCGCGCGGCGCAGGCGGGACTATGCCTGACCGCGCTGGGCGGCACCGATGCGCAGACCTTGGGCGGCCTGATCTCGACCAACACCGCCGGCGCGACGATCCGCGCCACGGTCTACGAGACGGTCGACTGGGTCGAGTATCTGGCCCCGCATCACCCCTCGGGCACGTTCGCGGTCAGGCGCGTGGCGCGCGGCGATCCGGAATTCGACGCGGTGATCTGCTCCTTGGGCGCGATCGGCTTCATCACCCGCGTGGCGTTCACGCTGGTGCCCAACCGCACTTACAAGGCGGGCTTCAGCCTCAAGCCGATCGCCGAAATCCTCGCCAGCCCGCAGACCATCCAGGCGACCTGCGACATGTACGATTTCTGGCGTGTGGAGTGGCTGCCCGGCGCCAACCCGCAAGGCTACCTGTGGAGCGCGGTGGAGCAGGCCGCGCCCGATCCCGACGGCGATTATCCGGTCGACCAGGAAGAGGCGCAGCTTCTGGTCGCGATCCAGCAGTGCGGCGACGGCGCGTTCATGACGCCCACGCTCCAGGGCATCTACGATACGATGGTGGCCCAGTTCAAACCGGGCGACGCGCCGCAAGCGACCGGGCCGATGCGCAACATGATCCCGGTCGACCGGCTTTCGGCGATGCTCGTGCTGATGGCCGAATGGAGCTTCGACCCCGCCGACGTGCCGGCCGCGATGGCCGTGTGCAAGACGTACTTCGATGCCAACCTGTGGCCCAACCTCGCGACCGAGATCGAGGCGACCAAGTGCGATCCGCACCATATGTCGCCGTGGAACTGGGGCGGCCTGCCGTACATCGTCAAGTTCAACTTCCAGTACCTGACCAACTACATCGCCAACGACCCGGTGCAGATGAAGCGCGTGTTCGATCACCTGCACGGACTGTGGAACGCGCTGGATCACGCGGGCGTCCCGTTCAAGGCGCACTGGGGCAAGGTCAACTTCCTGACGCCTGAGCGCGTCGCGCGCGACTATGGGATCGCGGCGTTCAGGCCGTTCATCCTGCCGATGTTCGTCAACGATTACCTGCGCCACCGCCTTGGCCACTGACCCCGCGCCGGGCGGCGATCGCCCGATCATCGCCGCCGCACCCGAAGATCGGCAGACGATCGCGGCCACCCTCACCGCGGCGTTTCACGACGATCCGGTGTTCGGCTGGTTCTTCCCCGACGCCGACACGCGCCGCACGAAGATGCCCGAGCTGTTCGCGCGGCTGTACGACGTCGACATGCGCTTCGGCTCGGTGGTCCGCTCGCCCGGGGGCGAGGCGACCTCGTTCTGGCGCGCGCCCGGCACCGCGGTCACGCCGCCATCGGTGTTCATCCGCCATATGCCCGCATTGCTGCGTCTGTTCGGCACGCGTCTGGGCCGGTTGATGGCCGTCTCGAGCGCGATCGAGGCGCATATGCCCAAGGGCCCGTTCTGGTACGCGCACTTCGTCGGCGTCCACCCCGCCGCCCAGCGCCGGGGCTGGGGCCGCGCGATGATGCAGGGCGGCATCGCGCGCGCCGCGGCCGACGGCGTGCCGCTGTATCTGGAGACCGCGCGGATCGAGAACGTGCGGTTCTACCAAGCCCTCGGCTTTGCGGTCACCGGCGAGTGGGACGTGCCCAAGGGACCGCATTTCTGGTCGCTGACGAAAGCGCCCTGAACGCGGAATTTGTCGTCGCCGCGCGTCAGGAGACCTCGGTCCGCGCCGCCACCGCATACAGCGCGATCGAGCCCGCGTTCGAGACGTTGAGGCTTTCCATCGCCTCGCTGATCGGCAGCCGCGCGATCGCATCGCAGTGCTGCGCGACGTTCTGGCGGATGCCCTCGCCCTCGGCGCCGAGCACCAGCGCCACCGGGCCTTGCGGCAGTGCCTCGGCCAGCGTCGAGGTTCCCCGGCCGTCGAGCGCGATGCGCCAGTAGCCGGCTTCGGCGATCTCCTCGAGCGCGCGCGACAGGTTCACCACCCGCACCCATGGCACGATCTCCAATGCGCCCGAGGCGGCCTTGCCGATCGTACCCGATTCGGACGGCGCATGGCGGTCCTGCGTCACCAGCGCGCAGGCGTTGAACGCCGCCGCGGAGCGCAGGATCGCGCCGAGGTTGTGCGGATCGGTAACCTGATCGAGCACCACCACCGGCCGGCCCGGATCGCCGTCCAGCACGTCGTCGAGAAAGAGATCGGGAAGCGGATCGCATTCGAGCACGAGGCCTTGGTGCGGCGCGTCTCGCGCGACCAGCCGGCCGAGATCGGCGGCTTGTGCCCATTCGACCGGAAAGTCCGCGGGCAGATCGCCGTCGAGCTCCGCCACCGCCTCGCGCGTCGCCCACAGCTTGTGGTGCACACGCAGCGGGTTCTTCAGCGCGGCTTCGACCGCGTGACGGCCCCACAGCCGCACCACGCCTTTCGCGCTCTTGCCGCTACCGCGTCCGCCCTGCATCCGGCCCGCGCGTCCGCGAAGCGCCCGCTTGTCCTGTCCTTCGCGCTGCGCCAAGCGCTTATCCCTTCGTGATGGCATGTTCGCCCGGTCCTGAAGCGAGCCCATGGACGGGCAACCCTCGACAGGCAACCTTTGAGAGCTTCGGCGTTGACAGCCAGAGCCCGCTTCGCCATGGCGCCCTCTCCCGGCCGGGCGGCCCCGCCGGGAACTGCGCCAACGCGATGAAATCGCGGGACGCGGCATGGTATGGACAGGTGGCCGAGTGGTTAATGGCAGCAGACTGTAAATCTGCCCGCGCGAGCGTACGGTGGTTCGAATCCACCCCTGTCCACCAGCTTTTCTTGCATGAGGTTGAGAACATTGTGTTTTCTTCCTCGTCTTGACGTCGTCTTCGCCGATGCGGGCCTGGAAGCATGTCGAGGCTCAGTGAGATATCTCCGCGCACATCGACGAAACCATCGACACCACGGTGAAAGGCACGATCCTCACGGTGCGGAAGGGTCAGATGGCGCCTACGAGCCGCGGGTCCAGCAAGCCGGGAACGCATCGGGATAATCGCCGATCGGCCTGCCATCGGGAATGTCGTCGTTGGGGCGGAGCCCGCGGACCCGCCCCGGCGAAGGGAACGACTTGCCGCTGGACACATGGAAACGCAGTTCGGGACCGCCGAGCAGCACCGCGAAAGCCCGGCGCGGCCTGTCGTGCCCGGGGTGGCCATCCGTGCCGTGGAGCATGTTGCCCTGGAAGGCGAGCACGTCGCCGGGCTCGACATCCCAACGCATGATGTCGAAACTTTCGGGGTAGCCGCGCACGTCCGGCGGGAGCGGCAACCAATGGTCGCCGATTGACGGCGCTCCCGCGCCCCGCATGGCCGTCTCGCCTCCTTCCGCACGGTAGACCACGTTCCAGCGGTGCGACCCGCGTACCACCTGCACGGTCAGATCGCGCGGCGAGGAATCGCAAGGGAACCACAATCGCACAAGCTGGTCACCCCGAACGCGCAGGAAGGGGGTATCCTGATGCCATGGTGTCGCAACGATCGCGCCGCCGATTTTGTAGAAGATCTGGTCGAGGATGAGGTGCGCCGATTGCGTGCGCATCAGCGTCGCCGCGATCTCTCCGACGATGCCGCTGTCGACGAACCGGCGCAGCGCGGGACTATGCTGCGTCGCATAGTCGCGCACGGTGGTCTGCCCTTCGCCAGCCATCCCCGATCCCACCCGGGTCACGCGCGGATCGGCGGCGTGAAACGCCTCTTCGACCCCTTGTTCGAGCAGGCCCCGAAGCTCGCCATCGATCGCTTGCCTGATGACGACCGCACCATCGCGTTCGTAGCTCGCCACCTCGGCGTCGGCGACCGGCAGCAACTCTCTGGCGACATCGCGGTTGTCCGGCATTTTGCTATCCTCTCGTCACTCGCTCATCAGGACACAAGGGATCGGATTCATCGATCAGCGCCATGCGTCAATGCATATCGGCTGCAGGCCAGAGGCGCGGCGGCGTCGTTCTGGCGCCGAAACGCTATCGTCCGTCCGCAAATCCGGCTAGTCCATATCGCATCCCATGCCACTGGTCGGGACAATGCAGCAGATCGGGGCGCCATGACCATGTACTCCGCGCTCGGGACAGTGGGCTTTCTCATCGACCTGGCGGTGATTGTCCGCGCAATCCTGCTCAAACATCGCGAGCCTGTCGCAAGGGCCGCCTGGGTTCTGTTGATCGTCGTTATGCCCGTGGTCGGTGCGGGTCTTTACCTGCTGTTCGGCGAGCCCTGGATGTCCCGGCGGTTCCGGCGGCAGGCGGATGGCATCTACAAGGA
>CAJCHR010000003.1 GCA_903970225.1 Actinobacteria bacterium 21-64-8
AAGACCGCGTGCGTCGAAAGCCGCGAGACGCTTGGCGGCACCTGCCTCAACGTCGGCTGCATCCCGTCCAAGGCGATGCTGCATGCTTCCGAACTCTATAACGAGGCGGCAAATGGCGGCCTCGCCAAGCTCGGCATCAAGACGACGGTCGAGCTCGATCTCGAGACGATGCACGGCCAGCGGCTCGACGCGGTCAAGCAACTCACCAGCGGCATCGCCTTCCTGTTCAAGAAGAACAAGATCGAGTGGATCAAGGGCCACGCCGCCTTCACGAGCGCCGACACCGTGCAGGTCGGCGATCGCTCGGTGCGCGCGAAGAACATCGTCATCGCGACCGGCTCGTCGGTGACGCCGCTGCCGGGTGTCGAGGTCGACCAGAAGGTCGTCGTGGACAGCACCGGCGCGCTCGAACTGGCCAAGGTCCCCGAGACGATGGTCGTCATCGGCGGCGGCGTGATCGGGCTCGAGCTGGGCTCGGTCTGGCGCCGGCTCGGCGCCAGGGTCACGGTGGTGGAATTCCTCGACCAGCTGCTCCCCGGCATGGACGGCGACGTCCGCAAGGAGGCCGCCAAGATCTTCAAGAAGCAGGGCATGGAGCTCAGGCTCTCGACCAAGGTCACTGGCGCCAAGGTCAAGGGTGGCAAGGCCACGCTGACACTCGAGCCTTCGGCCGGCGGGGCTGCGGAAACGCTAGAAGCCGACTGCGTGCTCGTCGCGATCGGGCGCCGGCCGAACACCGAAGGCCTCAATCTCGCCGCGATCGGCCTTGCGCCCAACGCGCGCGGCCAGATCGAGACCGACCACGATTTCCGCACCAAGGTTGACGGCGTCTGGGCGATCGGCGACGTGATCCCGGGCCCGATGCTAGCGCACAAGGCCGAGGACGAAGGCATCGCGGTGGCCGACAACATCTCGGGCGGCGTGGGCATCGTCAATCACGCGGTGATCCCGAGCGTGGTCTACACCACGCCCGAAATCGCCGGCGTGGGCCTCACCGAAGAGGCCGCAAAGGCGCTCGGCGAGGTCAAGGTCGGCAAGTTCCCGATGCTCGCCAACAGCCGCGCCAAGACCAACCGCGAGCCCGACGGCTTCGTCAAGGTGATCGCCGACGCCAAGACCGACCGCGTGCTCGGCGTCTGGATCATCGCCACGCTTGCCGGCACGATGATCGCCGAAGCCGCGCTGGGCATGGAGTTCGGCGCGACCAGCGAGGACATCGCCTACACCTGCCACGCGCACCCGACGCATTCGGAAGCGCTCAAGGAAGCCGCGATGGCGGTGACCGGCAAGCCGATCCACATCTGAACGGAAGCGGGCGGCCGGAAACCGTCCGCGCTTTCCTACACGGCGCACAACATAATACGAGCCGGCTTCTCGAGAGCCCGGCGCATTAAATTCGCGGGTTTTGCTGATGCGCCTCACACACGGGCGTTTGCACATGTGTTTTATCAATGAACTTCAGCCAAGCCGCTGATTTTCAACGATTGTGAGATTTCTGCGGCAAGCCTGTTTTTGCAGTGAAATCGCAGGGTCTTTGCCGCAGAGTATTACAGCTCGCCGTGCAGCCTCACGCCGAACACATGGATCGGCCCGCGATCGCGATTGTAACCGGGATTGCCGACGATCTGGTAATCGAGCGTCAGACTGATCGCCCTAAGCGGCGCCCAGCGATAGAAGACTTCGCCGATCGCTTCTGCCCCCGGATGTGGCAGCTGTCCGTCTCCGACGAGCACACCGATGCCGCCCGCGGCGAGATAGCGCTGGTGCTCTTTCGAGATGCCGTTGACGACCGCGGCAATGCCGATCTCGTCGGCCTTGCGGCCCCAGTTGTCGCCCTTGATCGAAAGTCCGGCCGAAGCTGTGCGATCGATGTCGGTGAAGTCGTAAGGCTCGATCTGGCCGTTGGCGAGGCCTGCGCGGGAAAACAGGCCGACGGTATCGGTCAGCGCCTGCTCGAGGTTGAACGAGACACCCATGCGCGTCTGGCGGCGACGGACCAGGGCGGTATCGGGCGGCGCGGCGATGAGGGTCGCCAGGGCAAGGGCATCGTCGAAGCGTCCGAACAGCCCGCGATTGCGGAATACGGTCACGCGCACCGCCCCGTCGCGGCCGCCGATCGTGTGACGATGCTCGATCTCGGCGTCGATCTGATACTGACTGAAGTCGCGCTCAAGCGTCTCTCCGTTTGGCACTTTGGAGAGGTTGAACGCACCGACCCGCACGGTCCAGGGGCCCTGATACCACTCGGCCGCAACACCGGTGCTGTAACCCCAGGCATCGGCGGCGTAATCGAACGTTCCGGCGTCGACGAGCGCCCAGTTCAGGAAGTCGTTTCGCGGATCGTGAGCGAATTTGTTGGTATCAAACACGTCACCGACGCCGAACTTGCCGATGGTGAGCACGATGCGGTTGGCCGTGCTCCGGCCGGCAAACTGATTGAGCCCGGCATCCGTCTTCTGCTCGGCGCCGCCCAGGTCGAGAGTCTGGCGGAAGAACAGCCGCTGGAGCCGGACGTACGGCGCCTTCTTGCCGACCTTGTAGGCTTCGGCGCTGGGAAAGCCCGCGACGCCCAGCGTTCCCGAGAGGCCGAAGCCCTGATCGACCTCGGGGTTGATCCAAAGCTCGCCGCCGCGCCAGGGTTGGACGCCGGCGTAGACCGTGGCGTCGATCGTCTCCTTGCGCTGACGGGGCGTGAGGCTGTTGGGCCCGGCATAAGGCGAGGCGAACCCCGGCGTCCCTTGCAGCGTGAAGGTCGCCTGACCGTGAACCGCAAGCCAACTCGTCGGCCAGGAGACGGAAGGCGCTGCATCCCCCTCCGCCGTCTGCGCCGTGGCCGGCGATGCGAATGCCAGAGCCGTCAGCAGGAAGACATGCATCAGAGAGCAACGCATCCACTTCCCCCAACCTTGGATGGTACCGCCTTTAGCCCGGTGATGCCGCCGGGCCAACCGCTACCAGCGGTTACTTCACGTCGAGCCCGGTCCACTGCGCCAGGAACGCGAGCACGTCGGCGCCCTCCTCGATCACCTTGTCGGTCGGTTTGCCCGAGCCGTGCCCGGCGCGGGCCTCGATGCGGATCAATTGCGGCTTGGGACCGACGTCGGCAGCTTGCAGCGCCGCTATGTACTTGAAGCTGTGACCGGGAACGACACGGTCGTCGGTGTCGGCGGTCGTCACCAGTATCGCCGGGTAGGGCGTGTGCGCGCGGATGTTGTGATAGGGCGAATAGGCGCGCAGCACGCGAAAATCCGCCTCGACCGATGGATGGCCGTAGTCATCGACCCAATACCGGCCGGCGGTGAAGC
>CAJCHR010000004.1 GCA_903970225.1 Actinobacteria bacterium 21-64-8
TGGTGCCCTACACGCGTTATTTCCTCGCGCGGGTGCTGCAGTTTCAGTTCTTCCAGGCCGCGTGCAAGACCGCCGGCTGGACCGGGCCGCTGCACCGCTGCTCGTTCTACGGCAACAAGGCGGTCGGCGCGAAGCTCAACGCGATGCTCTCGATGGGGGCGTCGAAGCCGTGGCCCGATGCGCTCGAGGCCTTCACCGGCAGCCGCGAGATGAGCGGCAAGGCGATGCTGACGTATTTCGCGCCGCTGCAGACCTGGCTGGAGGCGCAGAACAAGGGTCAGAACTGCGGCTGGTGAGTCTTTAAATCCTCCCCGTTCGCGGGGAGGATTTAACCAGTCCAGCCCCGCCATGCGGCCACGATCACCGCCAGCGTGAGCCCGAGCGTTACCCACGAGATGATATCGTACCATCCATCGCCGAACAGCGCGGCGACGAGGCCGATCAGGTTGGCAAGCGCCATGACCAGCGGCCAGCGAAAGATCTGCCAGCCGCTTCGGCCAGCGCGTTTGGTCCTGATCCGCTCCGTCATTCGGCCGGTTCCAGTACACCGTGCGCCTGGTTTATCCGCTCAAGCCGCCGCTCGATCGGTGCGCCCCTCCGCCCGAGCCACAAGTACAGCCCCGTCACCAGCACCACTATCAGCGTCAGGTCGAGCAGCGCCCAGATGATCTTGAGCGGCAGCCCGCCGTAATCGCCGAAGTGCAGCGGGCCTGAGAGGAACAGCGCCTTCATGTACCACGGGGCATCGCGCACGTCGGTGAGCTTGCCGGTCTGCGCATCGACCATCGCCGGGTGAATCACGCGCTCGGTGGCTGGGCTGCTGCCGGCCAGCGCGATCATGTAATGGTGCTGCGTGCTGTAGGCGCTTCCCGGGAATGCGATGAAGCTGACCACCGCGTTAGGAACCGCCGCCTTGACCGAGGCGATCGCCTTGTCGAGCGAGACCAGGTGCTCGGGGGGCCTGGTGCCCTTGTACGGCGCTGACATCTCGGCGAGTTCGCTCAATTGCCAGATGCCCGTTATCGGCGTCGAGAGCGTCAGGATCACCCCGCTCAGCGCGACCACGCTGACCCAGCCCAATGTGACGATACCTACCATGTTGTGCGTATCGAGCCACTTGACCCGCGCGTTGCGGTCCTTGCGCACGGTGCCGAAGCGAAGCCGGCGCATGAACGGCGCGTAGACGACCACGCCCGACAGCACCGAGGCGAAGAACACGAGGCCGATCGCGCCCAGAAACAGCTCGCCGGGAAGGCCGAGCAGCAGCGACGAATGCAGTTCGAGCAGGAACGACATCACGCCCTCGCCGGTCGGCTTCGTCGCGATCGGCTTGCCGGTGCGCGCATCGATCTGCACGAAGGTCATCGCGCTTTCGGCCGGATTGTCGCGCGGCGAGATCGTGACGTAGACGATCGGCTTGTCGCGGTCCGGGGTGAGGTACATCACCCTGGCGCCGGGGTGGCCCGCCAGTGCGCCCGCGATCACTAGGTCCATCGGCACGGGAGCGGCCGGTAAGGTCTGGACCGTCTCCGGGGCGCTGCCCGCATCGTTGATCTCTTCCGAGAAGATCAGCGGAAGCCCGGTCAGCGCGAACATCAGCAGGAACACGGTGTTGACGATGCTGGTCCACTTGTGGACCAGATACCATCGCCGGATGCCGGTGGGGGTGAGCGCCATGAGTCAGGCCTTCGCCAAAGTGTCGGGGATTGTCACCGCGTTCCCGACCATCAGTACTTCCATCCGATCGTCCCCAGCACGCTGCGCGGCGCGCCGAAGAAGGCCTGGTCCTCGTGCAGCGTCGTCAGATATTTGACGTTGCCCACGTTCCTCAGATTGAGACTGAGCCGGACGTGCCTGGTCAGATCGTAGCTGCCCATCAGATCGAACAGCGCATAGCCTCCTTGCGTGACCCGCGCATCCACCCCTGTGCTGGTGGTCGTGTCGCGATAGACGCGCGATTGATACTGTATCGCCGCACCCAGCTTGAGCGCATCCAGCGCCGGCGGCGACCAGGTGAGGTTGAGCCGCGCAGTCTGGCGCGGTTCGTACGTGCGCACCGGATTGCCCTGCGGGTCGCGGATACGCAGGATGGTGTAGCCACCGGTCAGCTGCAGGTCCTTGGTGAGCTGGCCGGCGATCTCGAACTCGATGCCCTGCGACCTGGCGTCGATCCCCTCGTAGATCGAGGAGAAGGTATCGGGATCGAAGCCGACGTATTCGGCCAGGTTCTTCTGGTGCGCCTGCCAGATCGCGGCGCTGGCGTTGAGCCGGCCGCCGAACCACTCGCCCTTGATACCCGCTTCGAGGTTGTCGCCCAGGACCGGGGTCAGCGGCAGATGGTCGGCACCAAGCTCGGTCTGCGGCCGGAAGATCTTGGCGTAGCTCACATACGTGGTGAGATTGGCGGTGAAGTCGTACGTCCCGCCGACGAACGGCAGGAACTTCGATTGGCTGAACGCCTCGGGCGCGCCGTACGAGTATCCGTCGCTCTCGGCGTGCGTGTAGTTGGCGCCGAGCAGCAGCTTGAGCGGATCGGCGAGAGACAGGCGCACCAGCCCGTAGACCGATTCGCGCCGCCGATGCGTGTTCAGCTGCAGCGAATAGTCCGTGAACGTCGGCTTTGGCACGTGGCCGGCGAGGATATCGGTGAGGGTCAGATCCGGCACTTCCAGCGCGGCGTCACCGCTTTCGTACTGATTGTAGTATTGCGCGCCGCGGTTGAAGCCGAACGTCACCTCGTGCTCGCGGCCGAGCAGTTTGAACTTGCCGGCGACATAGCCGTCGAGCGTCAGGTCGCGGGTCTGCGATTTGTAGCCGAAGATGTAAGGGAAGAAGCCCAGCCCCGTGGTGCGGTTGGGGTTGCCGGCGACGTAGAACAGGTTGTCGTATTCGCTGTTGGCGTTGCGGATCGCGCTGATCTTGACGATCCAGTCGCCGCCGAGTTGCTGGGTCACGTCGCCGAAGATCTGGCGGCTGGTCACGTTCCAGTGCGCCCAGTCGGGGCCCTCGCTCGCCGAGCGCTTGTAGTCGATGCGGGTGCCATCATCGTAGGTCAGCGGCAACGCGCCCCACATCGAACCGCGGGTCTTGTGCGACTGATAGGCGTAGCCGACGCTGACGGTGGTGCTGGGGGTCAGGTCTGCCTCGACCACGCCGTATCCGGTCCAGCGGCGCAAGTGGTAGCGATCGAGGTAGCTGTCGGTATCGAGGAACGCGCCCACGCCGCGCACGCGGAGGCTGCCACTGGCGTTGAGCGGCACGCTGACGTCGCCGTCGAGCCGGACATTGTCGAACGAACCGTATTGCGCGCTGGCGTTGGCGTGCAGGTCGGTGGTCGGCCGCTTGCGCACGAAGTTGATCACCGCCGAAGGGTTGCCGGTGGGCGAGAGCAGACCGGGCGCGCCCTTGAGCACCTCGACATGGTCGAAGATCGCGGTGTCGAGTGAACCGGTCTGGACGCCGAACGCGAACGGCAGGCCCAGCCCGTCGATCTGGAAGGTCTGGATGTCGAAGCCGCGCGCCGAATAATAGATGCGATCGGTCTCGACCGCCTGGACGTTGACCCCCGGCACGGTCGCGAGCAGCGCGTTAACGTCGTTAAGCTGGAAGTCCTCGATCTGCGCGCGGGTCACCACGCTGACCGACTGCGGCGTCTCGCGCCGGCTCAGCGGCAGGCGAGTCGCGGTCGTCTGCTCCTTGGTCGAGTAGTCCTGGTTCGCTTCGGTGCGTTCGCCGGTGACGACGATCGTCTCGTTGCGGCGCGCTTCAGGATCCTCGGCCGCAGCGCTGGAAGCGGCGGCCGCGGCAGCGGCGAAGATCGCCAGAGTTGCGGTCATTGTTCGTGTTTCCCCTGCCTTGAACAGGGGCGCGTCTTAACTCGCTCTCTCGATATTGCAAGTCATTCGCATCAATGAGACGAGACGGTGTCTTGCGCGTCAAACGAGGTGGTAGCCGCTCCCCGCCTGTCCTAGCAGCGCACCGCCCAGAACCGTGTTGCCGCCCATCAGCCATGTCGCATAATGTCCGGTGGAATCGACGAAGACGAGATCGTCGCGTCCGTCCTGGTTGACGTCGGCGACCTTGGCGAACTGCCAGCTGCCGCCGGGGTTGCCGATCGCACCGCCGCCCACGACGTTCGTGCCGCTCAGGCTCCATTCGGCGTAATTGCCGCTCGCGTCCTCGAACAGCAGGTCGGCTTTGCCGTCGCCATCGAAGTCGCCGGTGCCCTTGAACTGCCAAGTCCCGCCGGGATTGCCGATCACGCCGCCGCCCGCGATCGCGGTGTCGTGCAGCAGCCATGCGGCGTAATTGCCCGAGCCATCGCGGAAGATCAGGTCGGCGCGCCCGTCGCCGTCGATGTCGGCAGCCGCGACGAACGTATAGCCCGCGGCGCTGCCGATCACGCCGCTGCTGACGAT
>CAJCHR010000005.1 GCA_903970225.1 Actinobacteria bacterium 21-64-8
CGGCCTGATCGCCGACCGCTGGGGCCATCGCGCCACATTGCTGCTGGCAGGGGCTGCGCTGATGCCGGTCACATTCATTCTGCTGGGCACGGCGGCCAGCCCGCTATGGGTGACGACCGTGATGATGGGCGTCAGTTTTTCGGTGATCCCGGCGGTGATCTGGCCCACGACCGCGATGCTGATCCCCGCGCCGCGGCTGGGCACCGCCTTCGGGCTGATCAACCTGCTGCAAAGCCTGGGGCTTGCCGGATCGAACCTGATCGCCGGCGCGCTCAATGACAGATTTGCCGCGGGGCCGCATCACGCGGGGGGCTATGCTGCAATGTTCGTGTGGTTCACCACGCTGGCGACGATCGCATTGATCGCCGCGTTCGCGTTCTGGCGCTCGCAAAATCCTCCCCGGGACGGGGAGGATTTTAGCCGTGCCCTACAAGATGTCCCGCAGCGCTTATGCCGACATGTTCGGTCCCACCACCGGAGACCGCCTGCGCCTGGCCGACACCAACCTGATCATCGAGATCGAGCGGGACGCGACGATCCTGGGCGAGGAGGTCAAGTTCGGCGGCGGCAAGGTGATCCGTGACGGGATGGGTCAGAGCCAGGTCAGCCGTGCGAACGGTGCGGTGGATACGGTCATCACCAACGCGGTGATCCTCGACTGGAGCGGCATCTACAAGGCCGACATCGGCCTGCGCGACGGGCGGATCGCGGCGATCGGCAAGGCCGGCAATCCCGACACTCAGCCCGGCGTCACGATCATCATTGGCCCCGGCACCGAGGTCATCGCGGGCGAAGGCAAGATCGTCACCGCCGGCGGCGTCGATGCGCACATCCATTTCATCTGCCCGCAGCAGGTCGACGAAGCGCTCTCCAGCGGGATGACCACTTTCGTCGGCGGCGGCACCGGGCCCGCGACCGGCACCAACGCCACCACCTGCACCCCCGGCCCGTGGCACATCGAGCGGATGCTGCAGGCGGCCGAGGGCCTGCCGATCAACATCGCGATCGCCGGCAAGGGCAATGCCAGCGATCCCGCATCGCTGATCGAGCAGATCGAGGCCGGTGCCGCCGCGCTCAAGCTGCACGAGGACTGGGGCACGACCCCGGCCGCGATCGACTGCTGCCTCTCGGTCGCGGACGATTACGACATCCAGACGATGATCCACACCGATACGCTCAACGAGAGCGGGTTCGTCGAGGATACCATTGCCGCGTTCAAGGGCCGCACGATTCACGCGTTCCACACCGAGGGTGCGGGCGGGGGCCATGCGCCCGACATCATCAAGCTGGCCGGGATCGCCAACGTCATCCCCTCGTCGACCAACCCGACGATGCCGTTCACGATCAACACCATCGACGAGCATCTCGACATGTTGATGGTGTGCCATCACCTCGACCCGTCGATCCCCGAGGATCTGGCGTTCGCCGAAAGCCGCATCCGCAAGGAGACGATCGCGGCCGAGGACATCCTCCACGATCTGGGCGCGCTGTCGATCCTCTCGTCCGACAGCCAGGCGATGGGCCGCGTCGGTGAGGTGATCACGCGCACCTGGCAGACCGCGCACAAGATGAAGGCGCAGCGCGGCGCGGCTCCCGGAGACAGCGAGCGCGCCGACAACTGGCGCGCGCGGCGCTATGTGGCGAAATACACGATCAACCCGGCGATCGCGCACGGCATGAGCCACGAGATCGGCTCGGTCGAAGTCGGCAAGCTCGCGGATCTGGTGGTGTGGAGCCCGATGTTCTTCGCGACCAAGCCCGATCTGGTGATCAAAGGCGGGATGATCGTCCAAGCCATGATGGGTGATCCCAACGCCTCGATCCCGACGCCGCAGCCGGTGCATTCGCGGCCGATGTTTGGGCAATATGGCCGGGCGATGGCGCCGCTGTGCGTCAGTTTCGTCTCCAACGCCGCGGCCGAGCGCGATGTCGCCGGGCGGCTCGGCCTCTCGCGGCGCGTGCTGCCGGTGATCGGCACGCGCGGGATCGGCAAGAAGGACATGAAACTCAACGATGCGCTGCCCGACATCAGCGTCGATCCCGAGACTTATGAAGTGCGCGCGGACGGCGATCTGCTGATCTGCGAACCGGCGACCGAGCTGCCGCTCGCCCAGCGATATTTTCTCTACTGATGCGCCGGGTTTACGCAGTGGAGCCCGGGGCGGCTGAAGACGCGACCGACCGCGTGGTGCTCGACTTCGATCGCCGCAGCCGGCGGCGCATCGTGCTGAGCACCCAGGCCGGGGCGGCGATCCTGCTCGATCTGCCGCGCGCGGTGCATCTGCGCGATGGCGACGCGCTTCGGCTCGAGGACGGCGCATTGATCGCGGTGCGCGCCGCCGACGAGGACCTGATCGAGATCCACGCGCACGGGACCGCGCAGATGGTGCGGATCGCCTGGCACCTGGGCAATCGTCACTTGCCGACGCAGCTCGTACCCGGGCCGGATGGCGGCACGATCCGCATCCGCGCGGATCATGTGATCGCCGAAATGGTTGCGGGGCTTGGCGGACACTGGCGGCCGATCTCGGCGCCGTTCGATCCCGAGGGCGGTGCGTATGGCGGACCATCGACCAGCCATGGTCACGCGCACGGACACGGCCATCACCACGAGCACGCGCATGACTGAGGCCGCGCTGTTCGACCTGCTTAGCTGGATGTCGCCCGCCTGGCCGATCGGCGCCTTCGCGCATTCGGGCGGGCTCGAGTGGGCGGTCGAGGACGGCTTGGTGCGCGACCGCGCGAGCTGTGCGGACTGGCTGGGAGCGCTGCTGGCGCACGGCGCGATCCGCAATGACGCGGTGCTGTTCGTGCATGCGTGGCGGGCGGCCGAGGCCGGCGATCAAGAGCGGCTGGATGAGGTCGCAGAGTTGGCGCTCGCCTCGCAGACGGGTTTCGAGCGGCGGCTGGAGAGCACCGCGCAAGGCGCAGCGTTCCGGCGGATTGCAGACGCGACGGTTCCTCCCCGGAACGGGGAGGAACTCAGCTATCCCGTCGCCGCCGCGACGCTGTTCGCGCAGCAGGGCATCGCGCTCGTCCCCGCGCTCACCGCGTACCTTCACGGCGCGGTCGCCAATCTCGTTTCCGCCGCGCAGCGGCTCGTCCCGCTCGGGCAGACCGATGGCCAGCTCGTCCTGCGGGCCTTGCGCGTCGCCGTGCTCGAAACCGCCGAAACCCTCGCCGCGCTGCCCGAGGGCGATCCGTTCGCGCAGCTCGGCGGCTGCACGCTTCTCGCCGAACTCGGGTGCATGGCGCACGAGACCCAGTACACAAGGTTGTTCCGGACATGAGCGAAGCTGATTTTTCCCCGCACGGCCCTTCGGCCAACGGCCCGCTTCGGCTCGGCATCGGCGGCCCGGTCGGCTCGGGCAAGACCGCGCTGATGGACGCATTGTGCAAGCGATTGCGCGGGCTTTACGACATCGCCGCGATCACCAACGACATCTACACGCGCGAGGACGCCGAGTTCCTGACCCGCGCCGGCTCGCTGGTGCCCGAGCGCATTCTCGGCGTCGAGACCGGCGGCTGCCCGCACACCGCGATCCGCGAGGACGCCTCGATGAATCTCGCCGCGGTCGACCAGCTGGTCGCCAAGTTTCCGGGGCTCGAGCTGATCCTGATCGAGAGCGGCGGCGACAACCTGGCGGCCACGTTCAGCCCCGAGCTCGCCGACCTCACGATCTACGTCATCGATGTCTCGGCCGGTGACAAGATCCCGCGCAAGGGCGGGCCGGGCATCACCCGATCGGACCTGCTCGTGATCAACAAGATCGACCTCGCCCCGTTCGTCGGCGCGAGCCTCGAGGTGATGGACCGCGACGCGAAGAAGATGCGCGGATCCCGTCCGTTCGTGTTCACCAACATCCGCGCCGGCGAGGGCATCGAAGCGATCGCCCGCTTCGTCGTCGAATCCGGCGGCCTTCCCGAAAGGAACATCGCGTGATCCGCAAGACCCATCTGGCCGCAGCACTGATCACTTTGGGCCTGCTCGCCCCCGGCGCCGCGCTCGCGCACCCGGGGCACGGCGCGGGCGAAGGTTTCGTTGCCGGCTTGCTGCATCCGCTGACCGGGGCCGACCATCTCGCGGCGATGCTGCTCGCGGGCGTGTGGGCCGGCATGCGGCCGCGCGGCGGCGCGTGGCTGCCGGTCGGTTTCCTTGCGGCGATGCTCGGCGGGTTTCTCGCCGCCGGCACGATCGGCAGCGGCATTGCGGAAGCGTTGATCGCAGCGTCCGTCGCGGCGCTGGCGGTCGCGGTGCTGCTCCGGCTGGCGCCGCCGCTGCCGGTCGCGCTCGCCGCGCTGGGCGTGTTCGGCTTCGGCCATGGCCTCGCGCATGGTCTGGAAGAACCCGACAATGCCCGCGCATGGCTGTTCGTGGGCGGCTTCCTTGCGACCAGCGCGGCGCTGCAAGCCGCGGGCTTCGCCGCCGCGCGGCTGATCCCGGCTTCGCGGCGCGTGCCGATCCGCGTGCGCGGACAGTAACGCGGCGGGCTTGGCGACCGTCGCTCCCCCACGGCCCAAGGTCTCTCTGGCGGAGATCCCGCCCGAGACGCGCGTCGCCGTCCGCCGCCAGCGCATCGTGGGCGCGCGGCGGCGCTACAACCAGTGGGTCAACGACGAGACGCTCGAGGACTATGCGCTGCGCTTCACCGCGAAGCGCGCGCGGGTGTGGTCGCCCGCCTGGGTCGGCAACACCGCGCTGGGCTCGATCGCGTTCCTCGCGTGCGAGACGATCGGCGCCTCGGTCACGATCAACTATGGCTTCTCGAGCACGATCTGGGCGCTTTGCGCGGCCTCGCTGGTCTTCCTGATCTCGGGCATCCCGATCTGCTTCTACGGCGCGAAGTACGGCGTCGACATGGACCTGCTGACGCGCGGATCGGGGTTCGGATATCTCGGCTCGACGATCACCTCGGCGGTCTACGCCAGCTTCACCTTCATCCTGTTCGCGATCGAGGCGGTGATCCTCTCGGCCGCGCTCAAGCTGTGCTTCGGCATCCCGCTGCCGGTCGGTCACATCATCAGCGCCCTGGTGGTGATCCCGATCGCGGGATACGGCTTCCGACGGATCAGCCGCTGGCAGAACTGGACCCAGCCGATCTGGATCATGCTGCAGATCGCGCCGCTGGTGTTCCTGGCGAGCACCGGCAAGGCCGGGCTCGCGCTGTGGCGCGGCTATCCGGGCGAGGGCGGGGGCGCTTCGATCGCGAGCTTCGCCGCCGCGCTCGCGGTGTTCCTCTCGCTGCTGCCGCAGATCGGCGAGCAGGTCGATTACTTGCGCTTCCTGCCCGAGCAGGAGCGCGTCGGCCGCTGGCAATGGTGGTCCGCGCTGCTGCTCACCGGGCCGGGGTGGATCATTCCCGGCGCGATCAAGATCGCGATCGGATCGTTCCTCGCGGTGCTTGCGATCTCGGCGGGAATGGAGGCGTCCGACGCGGCGAACGCGACCACGCTCTATTTCCTCGTGTTCTCGAAGCTGATCGCCTCCCCCGCGCTGGCGATCGCGCTGACCGGCGGGTTCGTCGCGCTGTGCCAGACCAAGATCAACGTCACCAATGCCTATGCGGGCTCGATCGCCTCCTCGAACTTCTTCTCGCGGCTCACGCACCGCCATCCGGGCCGCGCGGTGTGGCTGGTGTTCAACACCGTGATCGCGCTGATGCTGATGGAGAGCGGCATCCAGACGGTCGTCTCGCGCGTGCTGACGCTGTACAGCAACTTCGCGGTCGCCTGGTTCGGCGCGGTCATCGCGGATCTCGTGATCAACAAGCCGCTGGGGCTCAGCCCCAAGGGCATCGAGTTTCGCCGCGCGTACCTCCACGATTTCAACCCGGTCGGCGTCGGCGCGATGCTGGGTTCTCTGATCGGCTCGACGCTGTGCTTCACCGGATTGTTCGGGACAGGGCCGCAGGCGTTCTCGCCACTGATCGGCCTCGCACTCGCCTTCACCCTCTCCCCGCTGATCGCGTGGGCGACCGGCGGGGAATACTACATCGCGCGAAAGCCGCACGATTTCGGCGCGGCGCAGTGCGACTGCACTGTCTGCGAGAACGGGTTCGAGACGCCCGACATGGCC
Organism: Actinobacteria bacterium 21-64-8; assembly: GCA_903970225.1. GTDB lineage: Bacteria > Pseudomonadota > Alphaproteobacteria > Sphingomonadales > Sphingomonadaceae > Novosphingobium. The sequence goes on from CAJCHR010000005.1 coordinate 6,077, forward strand.
TATTGCCCGGTGTACGAGGGGCCGATCTGCTCGCTGTGCTGCACGCTGGAGGCGCGCTGCCATGATGCGTGCAAGCCGCGGCCGCGCGTGATCGAGCGGATCGCCGCGGCCATCCGCCGCGTGCTGCCCTCGCCGCTGGCGCAGGAGGTCTATGCGCGGCTGGTCCGGTTCTTCCTGTCCTATGCGCTGACGCTCGGCGTGATCGCGCTGGTGCTGCTGCTGATCTACTACCAGCGGATCGGGTCGGGCGCGGGCTCGCCCGAGCTGATGAGCGTGCTCGCCTCGGTGTTCGTCGGTCTTGCGGCGGTGGCGGCGTTCACCGTCTGGTACCTGGTGCTCGCGAACGAAAGCGAACGCGCCGCCGAGGACGAATCCGAGCGCCAGTCGGCGATGCTGCTCGGCGAGATCGAAGCGCACGCGCGCACCGATGCCGAGCTGCAGCGCGCCAAGGATGCGGCCGAAGGCGCGAACCTGGCCAAGAGCCGCTACATCATGGGCATCAGCCACGAGATCCGCACGCCGCTCAATGCGATCTCGGGCTACGCCCAGCTGCTCGAACGCGATCCCGCAACGCCCGTCGCCGATGCGATCCGCGTGATCCGCCGCAGCGCGACGCATCTGGGCGATCTGGTCGACGGCCTGGTCGATGTCTCGCGGATCGAGAACGGCTCGGTGCGCATCGCGCGGGACCGGGTGAACCTGCACGAGCTGCTCGAACAGATCGTCGGCATGTTCCGCGTGCAGGCCGCCGCGCGCGGGATCGATTTCGAGTTCAACCGCGCGCCGATGCTGCCCGCCTGGGTCTACACCGACCAGCAGCGCCTGCGGCAGATCCTGATCAACCTCGTGTCCAACGCGATCAAGTACACCCCTGCGGGCCGCGCCGCGCTCGACGTGACCTGGCGCGATCCGGTGGCGGAACTGGCGGTGCGCGACACCGGCGTCGGCATCGCGCCCGAGGACCTCGAGCGGATCTTCGAGCCGTTCGAGCGGATCGGCACCGTGCGCGGGCAGCCGGGCGTCGGGCTGGGCCTGACCATCACGCGGCTGCTCGTCGACGTGATGGGCGGCGAGCTGACCGTGCGCAGCGTGCCGGGCGAGGGGAGCACCTTCCGCGTAAAGATGTTCTTCTCGGAGGTCACGTCGCCCGGGCCCGCGACCACCCGCCCGCCCGCCGCGCTGCGCTACGAGGGTCCGCCGCGCCGCATCCTGGTGGTCGACGACGATCCCGCGCAGCTCGACCTGATGCGCGATATCCTGCACCAGTCGGGCTTCGAGCTCGAGTTCGCGGCGAACGGCGAGGGCGCGCTCGAGGCGTGCCAGCACCGCTTGCCCGACCTGGTGATCATGGACGTGTCGATGCCCGGGATCGATGGCTGGGAAGCCGCTCGCCGGCTGCGCGCGGCGCACGGCGAGGCAGTGCCGATCCTGATGGTCTCGGCCAACGTCCACGACTTCCAGCGCCCCCGCCGCCCCGACGATCCGCACGACGACTATCTGGTCAAGCCTTACGAGATCGACGTCCTGGTCGAACGGATCGCGCTGCTGCTCGACCTCGATCCGATTGCTGTCGCCCCATGACCCGCGTGCTGATCGTCGACGACGACGCCGACACCCGCGCGCTGCTCACCGGGTTCGCCGCGAGCGAGGGGCTGGAGGCTATCTGTGCCGACGGCGGCGAGGCGGCGCTGGCGATGCTCGGCACGATCTGCCCCGACCTGATCCTGCTCGACGCGGTGATGCCGGGGATCGACGGGTTCGAGACCTGCCGCCGGATCAGGGCCCGCGCCGAACTCGCGCATATTCCCGTGATCTTCATGACCGGACTGTCCGACACCGACCACGTGATCGAGGGGCTCGCGGCGGGCGGGGTCGACTACGTGACCAAGCCGATCCGGGCGCAAGAGGTGCTGGCGCGCATGTCGGTGCACATGAGCAGCGCGCGCGATAAGCAGCAAGGCACGCAGGCGCGCAATGCCCTGGATGCGTTCGGCCATGCGACGATGGCGATCCAACTGGACGAGGCGACCCGCGCGGTGCGCGCGGTGTGGCAGACGCCGCTGGCGCGACAGCTGATGCACGACTACTTCGGCGTGGCCGCCTCGCAAATTCCCGAACAGGTGCTGGACTGGTTGCGAACGGAGTCTTCGTCGGCCGCGAACGGTCGCGAGCCGCGCTCGCTCGCCATCAACCGGGAAGCCGACTCGGGACCGCGTCAGCTGGTGTTCGCCCTGCAGCAACGCA
>CAJCHR010000006.1 GCA_903970225.1 Actinobacteria bacterium 21-64-8
CTGGCCAAGCACCTCGCCGACAACCGCCTCGTGGTGTCGGAGGAGACCGGTGTCGTCTACAGCCCGTTCGCCGACCGCTGGAGCCTCTCGTCCGACATGGACGTGAACTACATGGTGATCGCGGAGTGGGCGACGTAGCGAGGCGCTAATTCCGGTCGTCTGGCAGCACGGGCAGCGGCGATACTTCGATGCCTTCATCGATCAGGGAACGCGCCTCGTCCGGCGAAGCCTCGCCATAGATCGGGCGGTGCTCGATATCGCCATAGTGCATCTTGCGGGCTTCGTTCGAAAAACGCTCGCCGACATTGTCGGCGTTCTTGACGATGTGATCCCGCAATTCCTTCAGCTTGGCGCGCAACTCGCGTTCCTGCGCCATCAGAAGCGGCGTTGAAGCGGGCGCTGCGACCTCGGTACCAGGGGAGGTGGTCGTCGTCGTGGCCGCCGCCGGCGCGGGCTCCCGGGCTTTGTCGCGGCCTTTCTTGCTCACGATCCGCGGCGCCATGATGGCGCGCTCGACCTTGACCGAGCCGCAAACCGGGCAGCTCACCAGCTTGCGTTTTTCCTGGCTTTCATAGGCCGCCGAGCTTTGGAACCAGCTCTCGAACGTATGGTCGCGTTCGCAGCGCAGATTGTACCGGATCATGCCGAGCCCCGCACCAGGTGCAGATGCTCGGGCCCCGCCTTGGGATCGGCGACGGCAAAACGCCTGCCGTGCTGCAGCGACGGCACGGTTTTCCGCGCGGTCTCGACCCGCGACGGATCGATCTTGGCCAGGAACACGCCGGGCTCGACGCCGCCCTCGGCGAGGATTTCGCCCCAGGGCGCGACGATCAGCGAATGGCCGAAGGTCTCGCGCTTGTTCTCGTGCAGGCCCGCTTGCGCGGCCGCAAACACGAAGCAGCCGTTCTCGATGGCGCGGGCGCGCAACAGCGTGTGCCAGTGCGCCTCGCCGGTTTTGCGGGTGAAGGCCGACGGCACCGTGAGGAACGATGCGCCGCTTTCGGCGAGCGCGCGGTACAGCGCCGGAAAGCGTACGTCATAGCAGATGGTGAGGCCGATGCGGCCCCATGGCAGGTCGGCGATCACGGCGGTTTCGCCGGGCTGGTAATTGGCCGATTCGCGGTAGCTCTCGCCGCCGGGCAGATCGATATCGAACATATGGATCTTGTCGTAGCTCGCGATCACGCCGCCGTCCGGCCCGATCAGGAACGAACGATTCACGGCCCGCTCGCTCGAGGCGCGCAGCGCCAGCGAGCCGATATGGAGATGAATTTTCAATTCGGCCGCGAGCGCGCGATAGGCCTTCAGCGACAGATCGTCCTGCTCGGAAGCCAGATGCTCGAACAACGCGGTACGGTTCAACTGCATCATGTTGCTCACCTCGGGGGTGAGCACATAGTCGGCGCCCTGGGCGGCCGCCTCGCGGATCAGCTTGGTGCCCTGTTCCAGGCTCGGTTCCGGCAACAGCCCGGTGCGCATCTGCACCATGGCGGCGGTGAAGGAAAGGTCAGCGCTCATGGGTTGGCCTTTTCGCCTGCGAGCATCGCGTCGAGCTTGCCTTCGCGATCCAGCGCATAGAGTTCGTCGCAGCCGCCGACATGGGTCTGTCCGATGAAGATCTGCGGAAAGGTCGAGCCGGCGCCGGCGCGGTCCCACATTTCCTGGCGCAAAGCAGGATCGGTGGCGACGTCGAATTCGGTGAACTCAGCGTTCTTGCGCTTCAGCAGCGATTTGGCGGCGCTGCAATAGCCGCAGCCCGGACGGGTGTAGATCTCGATAGCAGCGGTCATGGTGCGTGCGCTCTCGGTTCGAAGCGTTTGAATTATATGGGAGCTTTGTGGGTGTCGACAACCCGGGCGAACACCAGCACGTCGACCCGGGCTGCCTTGGCGCGGAGCAGCGCCCGCGCGCAGGCGTCCACCGTCGCCCCCGATGTCAGGACGTCGTCGATCAAGACCACCCTGCGGCCCTCGATATCGGCTTTCCGGTCGGGAACGACCTTGAAGGCGCCTTGTACGTTGCTGGCCCGGTCGGTTCGCGACAGGCCGATCTGCTGTTCCGTCGGCCTGATGCGACGAAGCGCCTCGGACTTCAATTTGACGCCGGTCTGCCGTTCGATCACCCGCGCCAGCGCCCCCGATTGATTATAGCGCCGGCTCCAGCCGCGACGCCAATGCAGCGGCACCGGCACCAGCGCGTCGGCCTCATCGAGCAATTCACGCCCCGCCCGGGCCATCCAGCGGGCCATCGCAGGCGCCAGATCAGTGCGGTCCTGGTATTTCAGCGCATGGACCAGCGTGCGGGCGACGTCGTCATAGCGCACCGCGGCCCGCGCGCGGCCATAGGCCGGCGGATTGGCGATCGCTTCCATCGACAGCAAATCAGGTCCCGGGTCGTAGACGAAGGGGATGCCCAACCGCGGACAATAAGGCGGCGCGATGAACGAGAGCTTGGACCAGCACTCCGCGCAGACGCCTTCGCCGTGAACCGGTTCGCGGCAGGCGACGCACAAGGTCGGCAATGCGATGTCGAGCGCAAGGCGGGCGGTATGGACACAGGCGCCGCGCAAGGCATTTAGCCCGCCACGCAGATGGCCCGCGATCGATCGTGAAGGGGAGGCGTCGGCATCCATGCGCAAAGGCTAACTCTGGAGGCATCCCCGCTCAAGGGTAAAGCCTGTGCGGCTTGTCAGGGATAGGCCGGCTGGCGTACCAACCGGCATGGCCTCGAACCCGACCTCTGCGCCCATTTTGTTCGACCGCGCGCTGCTGTTGGCGCGGCAACGCCGCGCGCGACGGCTCGGGCCGGAAACCTTTCTGCTCGACCGCGTCATGGAAGACATGGACGATCGGCTGCAGGCGGTGACGCGAAATTTTTCTGCTGTGGCCGACGTCTGGACGCCGGGCGAATGGCGCCGGCAAGCGATTGCTGGCCGTCTTGGATCCGTCCCCCACCTCGATCCCGCGGAGGACGAGAAGCTGGCGCTTGCGCCCGCGTCTCTAGATCTCGTGATATCCGCGCTGGCGTTGCAGTTCGTCAACGATCTGCCCGGCGTGCTGGCGCAGATACGCCGGGCGCTGAAGCCCGACGGGCTGCTGCTGGCGGCGATGATCGGCGGCGATACGCTGACCGAGCTGCGGCAGTCGTTTGCATCGGCGGAGGCAGAATGCGAGGG
>CAJCHR010000007.1 GCA_903970225.1 Actinobacteria bacterium 21-64-8
CGGTGACCGATACGGTGGCAACGGACCGAAGCGCCGCACCGCGAACGAGCAGCGCGCCGCGTAATCACCCCCAGCGGGCTATATCCTGAAAATCGGCGGCGCGCGGCTCGATCCAGCGCCAGAGGCCGCCGACCTTCTCGCGTTTCCAGAACCAGCTTTGGCTCTTGAGGTGATCCATCGCATAATCCGACGCGGCAAAGGCATCGCGGCGATGGCGCGATGCGGCGGCGACCAGCACGATCGGCTCGCCCGGGTACATGATCCCGCTGCGGTGGATGATCAGCAGACCTTCCAGGCTCCAGCGCGCGGACGCTTCGTCAGCCAGTCCGCGCATCGCGGGCAACGTGAGCGGATCGTAGTGGCGCAGTTCCAGCGCTTCGACCGAATCGTCCCCGCGCACTTGCCCGATAAAGCTGACGATCCCGCCCGCACCGCGGTGACTGGCGGCGAACAGGCCGATCTCCTCTGCGGGATCGAACGATTCGACCAGCAGGCGAACGTCGCAGGGCAATTCAGCCGCCGCTGACCGGGGGCAGGAACGCGACTTCATCGCCGTCTGCGAGGCTCAGTCCTGCACGATCGGCCACCAGATGCCCGTTCACCGCGATTCGTATCCGCTCGGCCGACACCGCGCGCGCGAGATCTGGCGCGAGACCGGCGATCAGATCGGAAAGCGACCCAGCCTCTGCGAGGCGCGAAGGTGCGCCGGCGACGTCTTCCAGCCGGCCGAGGAACAAAAGCTTTACCGGCATGTCAGCCGCCGGTCATCGACATGTGACGCGCCAGCGCCGGAGCGCCCCCGCGCTCGTCGATCGCGAAATTGTGCCGCTCGGGCTTGATCCGCATCGCGATGTTCAACGCTTCGTCGATGGCGGCATCCGGATCCTCCGAGCGGACCGCCGCCCGCAGATCGACTCGCTCGTTGCCGCCAAGGCAGGGATAGAGCTGACCGGTCGCGGTCACGCGGATGCGGTTGCAGCCCTCGCAGAAGTTGTTGGTGAGCGGCGTGATCAGGCCCACGCGCCCGCCCGTCTCCTCTACATGGAAGTAACGCGCCGGGCCGCCGGTGCGATGCGACGATGGCGTCAGGGTCCAACGTCGCTCCAGAGCCTCGCGCACCTGCGGCAGCGGCAGATAATGATCGAAGCGGTCCTCCTCGACTTCGCCCAGCGGCATGACCTCGATCAGCGTCAGGTCGAAGCCCTGTCCGTGCGCCCAGGCGATCAGGTCGGGGATCGCGTCCTCGTTGATGCCCTTGAGCGCGACGGTGTTGATCTTCACCGCAAGCCCCGCCTCACGCGCGGCGGCGAGCCCTTCGAGCACTTGCGGCAGCGCATCGCGCCGTGCGATCCGCTGGAACGTCGCGCGGTCCAGCGTATCGAGCGATACGTTGATCCGCCGCACCCCGGCGCGCGCGAGATCGTCGGCAAACCCGGCCAGCCGCGTTGCGTTGGTGGTCATGGTCAATTCTTCGAGGCCGTCACCCAGCTTGCGGCCGACCGCGCGGACCAGATCGATCACGTCGCGCCGCACCAGCGGCTCGCCGCCGGTCAGCCGGATCTTGGTGATCCCTCGCGCGATGAAGCCGAGCGAGAGCTTGTGCAGTTCCTCCAGCGTCAGCACTTCGGTGCGCGGCAGGAACTGCTGGCGCTCGGGCATGCAATAGGTGCAGCGCAGGTCGCAGCGATCGGTGACCGACAGCCGCAGATAGCTGATCGTACGCTGAAACTGATCGACGAGGGGGAGTGCGGGCGCAGTCATCACCCTAAGATAGCACCGCACCCGCGCCATTGCCATCGAGCGGCCAGTATTGCCCGGTCACGCCGTAAGCCACATCCAGATAAGCCTCGGCCGCATCGATCTCCGCGCCCGCGTCGGAGGCCACCGCATTCACGCGCAGCGGCGCATGCTCGCGCGCCAGCGCCTGCGTCAGCGCGAGCCGCCAGCCATGGTGCGTGTGGTCGGCCGGCGCGAAGACGAGCAGCAACGCACCGTCGGCATCGTCTCTCGCGGGAAGCGCATCATGTGAAACGATCGCCTCGTCATCCGTCGGCACGGACTGCTTGAGCGGTTCGATCATGGCATGTTCGATCAGTGGCAGGACTTCGGCGAAAAACGTCGCGGCCGCAGCGAGCGGGGCTGCGGGCAAGGCGCCGATGTCGAAACGCATCAGCGCCGATCCCGGTGCAAGGTGATGCCGATCTTTTCCCCGTGCTCGGCGATCGCCAGCTTGATGATCTTGACCGTCACGCCCAGCACGCGCGCATCCTGCGCGAACAGAGTCTCGGCGATATGATCGGCCACCGCCTCGATCAGCTTGAAATGCACCCCCGGCGTCAGCGCCTCGGAGGCGGCGAACTTCAGGTCCATGTAGTTCTTGCTGGCGCTCAGCGGCGTATCGGCCGCGTAGTGATCGGCGACCTTGTACTGCACCGAGATGCTGATCCGCAGCGGCTGCGGCCGGCCGGTCTCCTCGGAATAGATGCCGGTCAGCACATCGACATCGAGATCGGCGACTTCGAGGATCAGGCTGTCGGGCATCGGCCGCGGATGGCACCGGCGCGCCGCGATGTCCACACCGCAGCCCGCGCCTCATCAGGACATTACAGATTCTGACGGACGTCCCCCTTTCTGCGGAGGGACGCAGCGTTTACCTATGCCGGGCGTTCCAGCCCACGAAGGAGAGCTTACCATGACCGATCTCAGCCAGATCAAGGAGCATTTCGAAGTCATCGGCGCCGACGGGGTCCACGTGGGCACCGTCGATCACGTCGATGGCCATCGCATCAAGCTGACCAAGGCCGATAGCGGCGCGCACGCCGGCCATCACCACTACATCTCGGTCGGCCTCGTCGCCGAAGTCGAGGGTGACAAGGTGCGTCTCTCGGCGACAGCGGCCAACGCGCTGCTGTTCGAAGAGGAAAAGGGGGGCGACGCGGCCTGAAGACCAACTGAAACCGCTGGGTTCATGCGCTCTCCAGATAGCGCATGAACTTCGCGCGGTTTTCGTAAGGCATCGTCTGCCGGATATCGACGGAAAAGGTCGTGGTGGTCGCCTGTCCGTTCGGCTCGACCCGTGCGGCGATCAGGAACCTCTTGCCCGGAGGCAGCAAAGTCCATTGCGGGCCGCCCCCACCGGGCGGATATTGCAGATCCGCCGTCATGTTCGGATCGTGCGGGGTCATGGGAAGAACCTTGGCCACTCGGCCGGGGCCCTGGAGCCGGACCGCCTGGAGCGCGAACATCTGGAGTTGGCGGTAGCCAGCTTCGCCCGATTCGCTCAGAACCTCATCATGCACGCGCGGCCTCGCCTGGTCCGCGACAGTCGTTGCGGCGGGGAGGCCCAGGCGGCCACCAGACCGAAGCGTCGTGCCGCCGAGTTCGAAATCGGCGGGTAGCAGCATGTCCTTGAGCAAGGCGATCCAATATCCTTGCGCAAGCCGGCCCGCACCGTAGCCGACACTTTGCTCGATCATCTGCGGCGAGCGGGCGCCGATCCAGTTCAGCGTCGTCACGTTGCCGGTGAGCGAACGGAATTCCCCGACTGTAAGCGCCATGATACCCTCTCCCGACAGTCCGATCGCCGCCTTTTCTAGTGCGCCTGCTTCATCGCAGCCACCGCGCAAAGATCGCCGTAGGCAATAGGCGCGCGTTGTCCCCATCCTCGCGGATCGCAAGATCGCCGTGCTCGATAGTGCCGGGCAGATCGGCGAAGTGCTCTTCCAGCAGCCCCGCCAGAGCGAGCGAGGACATCCGCACCGCATAGACGGTGAGGAACAGGAACCGGCTGTCGGCATCGAGTAGCTTGCGGCAATCCGCCACCAGCCCGGGGAGATGCTCTTCCAGCCGCCACACTTCACCCTCGGGCCCGCGGCCGAACTTGGGCGGATCGAGGATGATCCCATCATAACGACGTCCGCGCCGCACTTCGCGCGCAGCGAACTTGGCGGCGTCGTCGGTCAGCCAGCGGATCGGGCGGTCTTGGGCACCGGACAGCGAGGCGTTCGCGCGGGCCTGCGCAACGGATTTCTTCGAGGCATCGACATGCGTGACCGGCCCGAAGCGCGACAGGGCGAGCGTGCCGACGCCGGTGTAGCCGAACAAGTTGAGTGTCGAGGATTGTCCCTCCCCTCCAAGCCGCCCGGCCATCCAGTCCCAGACCGGTGCCATATCGGGAAAGAATCCGAGATGCCGGAACGGCGTGCATTGCGCGGTGAAGCGTACCTCGTTCCACGCCAGCGGCCAGCCATCGCGCGGTACGGGGCCGTCGAAGACCCAGCGCCCTCCGCCGTCCTCGTCGGAACCAGGCACGAACTCGCCTTGCCCATTCCACTCGGCGAGGCGCGGGCTCCACAGCGCCTGCGGCTCGGGGCGGATGAACCGGTACGGGCCATAGCGCTCGAACTTCCGGCCGTGGCCCGAATCGATCAGGCCGAAATCGTCCCAGCCCTCGCCCGCCAGCAGCACCGGGTCCTGGTTCAGCGCCGCCATGAGTCCCGGATCGAGCGGCGCGGGAAGGCGTGTTCGGCAATATACCGCGCGATCGAATCGTAATCGCCGGGCAGATCGACGATGCGCTCCGCGCGCTCGAACAAGTCGCCGACGCGGCCCGGCAGCAGCGGGCGGTGACCCGTCGCGCGTTCGACCGAATCGCGGAACTTCGCCGGATGCGCGGTCGCCAGCGTGACGATGCCGACATCGCGCGGCAGGCCCGAATGGCGTGCGGCATGAAGCGCGATCGCGGTGTGCGGGTCGATCAGCTCGCCGCAAGCCTCCCACGCCCAGCGAATCGCCTGGAGCGTGTCGACGCCGTCCGCCCGCGCGCTGACGAACAGCGATGACGCCCCTTCGCGCTGCGCATTGGTCAGCTGCATGCGCTTGGAAAACTCGAACCCGTCCATCTGCGCGGCGAGCGCCAAGCCGTCCCGTCCGCTGAGATCGAACAGCAGCCGCTCGAAGTTCGATGAGACCTGGATGTCCATCGAGGGGGCGGCGGTGGGCGTGACCTGCCCGACCGAGTAATCGCCATAGGTCAGCGCACGGTGAAGGATGTCGTTGACGTTGGTCGCGACGATCAGCTTCTCGATCGGCAGGCCCATCTGCGCGGCCACGTAGCCTGCGAACACGTCGCCGAAGTTGCCGGTGGGGACCGAGAACGCCACCGGACGATGGAGTGAGCCCAACTGAAGGCCCGCCGCAAAGTAGTACACCACCTGCGCCATCAGCCGCGCCCAGTTGATCGAATTGACCGCGGTCAGCCGGAAGCGCGCGACCATCGCGGGGTCGTTGAACATCCGCTTCACCATCGCCTGCGCATCGTCGAACGTGCCGTCGATCGCGATGTTGTGGACGTTGGGGGCGAGCACCGTGGTCATCTGGCGGCGCTGTACGTCGCTCACCCGGCCGCGCGGGTGAAGCATGAAGATCTCGATGTTCTCGCGGCCGGCAACCGCGTCGATCGCGGCCGAGCCGGTGTCGCCCGAAGTCGCGCCGACGATCGTGAGCGGATCGCCGCCCTTCGCCAGCAGCTCCTCGAACAGCAGCCCGAGCAGCTGCATCGCGATGTCCTTGAACGCGAGCGTCGGGCCGTGAAACAGCTCGAGCAGCCAGTGCTGCTCGTCGAACTGCTTGAGCGGCGTGATCGCGGCATGCGCGAATCGGCCATACGCGGTGCGCGTCAACTCGAGCAGACGCTCGGGCGCGATAGCGTCGCCCACGAACGGCTGCATGATCTTCTGTGCGAGCTCTGCATAGGGCAGGCCCGCAAACGCCGCGATCTCGTCAGGGGTGAATCGGGGCCACTCGGTCGGCACATAGAGTCCGCCGTCGGGGGCAAGACCCGCCAGGGTCGCCTCCGCAAAGTCCAGTTCGGGCGCTGACCCTCTTGTGCTGATGTACCGCATGGACCGTTGCGGTTAGCGGGGCTTTATCGCTTCGACAACCGTTGCGACGCGCGAACGCTTACGCAGCGCCAAAGTATAGATCACCAAAGCGGTCGCGGCGAACAGGAACCACTGGATCGCGTAGGAGAAGTGATTGTTCGGGATCTGCGAGGCGTCGGGCTTCTCGTTCGCGGCGAGCCCCGCAAGCGGCGGGTCGGCGACCAGACGCGGGCCCGGCGCGATCGTGCCGGTGACGATGCCGCCGCGCCAATCGGGCGCATGCGGATCGGACGACCAGCCGATCACCACGCGCGCAGCCGCACCATCGGCCAACCGGCACTGCGCGATATGCGCGATGCCCGCGACCCCTGCGGCGTTGCGCCCGGAGATCGCGGTCGCGCTCTCTACGCCAAGGCAGTCGACGCGCGAACGGCGGTACAGCACC
>CAJCHR010000008.1 GCA_903970225.1 Actinobacteria bacterium 21-64-8
TCATGCACGAATTCGTGCACCGACGTTCCCTTGAACAGCGCGGTCGCGCCCTGCTCGGTGCTCACGAAATAGAGCGCGATCAGCGCGAGCAGCAGGCCCAGCACCGCCCAGGGGGTGATCTCGCGCAGGGGAATGGCGGCCGCGCCGGGCAGCGGGATGAACCGGTCGTCGGTCGGGTGGGCAGAAGTCGCCATCGTGAAGCACTCCATGCGGGGATCTGCGCCCCGATGAGAAAGGTCATGCCCTTGCGGAGGTCTGGCTCTCGACGGGTCGGGGACCCGGCGATTACAGTGGCGCGACCGCGCCGGAATTGCACCGGCTTCTCCGCAAAGGCTCGCTGTCGCTGCTTATGAGCGAACCTCAACAAAGGTCAATCTAGACGATGGCGACAAGCCTGACGTTCCTCTGCGCGGGCGCGACGGCATCCAGCCGGATCGGCGCGTTTCCGTCGCCCGATGAGCCGCTGGACGAGGGCGGTGCGCGCAAGGTTGCAGCGTTTCGGCTGCGGGGGGCGAAGCCTGACCAGGTGATGGTGAGCCCGAGCCGCGCGGCAGCCGAGACAGCAAGGGGGTTCGAGTCCGCGATGGAGGCTTGCCTGGCTGATCTGGATTTCGGGGATTGGACGGGCCGAACTCTCGTCGATGTCGAGGCGGTCGATGCAGCGGGTTTGCGCGCGTGGCTGGCCGACCCAGGCGCGGCTACGCCGGGCGGAGAATCGATGGGAGCGCTAGTCGTCCGCGTGGGCGGCTGGGTGGACCGGCTGGCAAATGCCGACCGGACGATCCTCGCAATCAGTCACCCGGCGGTGTTGCGCGCCGCGATCGCGCATTGCCTGTTGGTGCCGCTTGCTTCGGCGATGCGCATCGATGCGGCACCGCTGACCACGCTGCGGCTTTCGTTTCACGGACACTGGCGTCTGCAGGAGCTTGGTCGGGCGGGTTAGGCAAGATTGCGCGCGGGCTTCGACAGGCTCAGCCTGAGCCTTTCGAAGGCCACACGCCGCGCGCAAACATCTAACCCAGATCCTGCTGCTGCGCCTGCGCTGACTGGCCTTGCGACTGGCTCTGCGTCTGCCCGACGACCACCGCCACTTCCAGCGTGGTCTCGCCCGACCCCTGAGTCAGCCCGGTGATCGGCGCGGCTTCGGAATAGTCGCGGCCTGTCGCGACGCGCACGTAGCGTTCGTCGGGGCAGACTTCGTTGGGCACGTCGAAGCCGACCCAGCCAAGCCCTTCGACATGCGCTTCGGCCCAGCCGTGGCCCGCCTCCTGCTGGTCGGTCTCGTCGAGCTTGAGGTAGCCGCTGACGTAGCGCGTCGGGATATCGAGCAGGCGGGCCGCGGAAATGAAGATCTGCGCATGATCCTGGCACACGCCGCGTCCGGCTTCGAGCGCGGCCTCCGCCGGCGTGCGCGCATCGGTCTGGCCGCCCTCGTACGCAACCGCGCCCAGCACCGCGTCCGACAGTGCGTGAAGCGTTCCGAGCTTGTTGGTCGGATCCGCTTTCAGGCCCGCAACCAGCGCGCGGATCTTCGGACCCGGCTTGGTCAGCGGCGTGTGCCGCAGGAACGCCCAGAGGGGCATGTGGCCGATATGCGTGCCGATCACCCCGGCATGGTCGACCGTATCGACCACGGCATTGCAGCGGATCGTCAGTTCGCGCGCGCCGGGCAGGATCGTGACCAACGAGGTCGCGTTGAGGTTCTGGTCCTCGTACTCGACTTCGGGAAGCGCGCCGTCGAGCTCTATGGTCCACTCGATCAGGCTCTGTCCGTGAGTCGTCTTGGGACGCAGCCGCAGCCGCTGCATCCCGTAGGTTACCGGAGCGGTGAAGCTGTAGCGGGTGGTGTGGCTGACCGACAGGCGCATGGGCTTTGGTCCTATTCGGCGAAACGGTAATCGCCGGCGATGGCGTTGCCGATGCAGATGTTGTCGTAGATGAAGCCCGAGATGAACTGATGCAGGCCTTGTTCGATCACGGTTTCGATGCCGGTCTCGTGCAGCCGCGTGCTCGCGTCGCGCAGCAGTCCGTGCGCGCTGGTTTCATGACCGTACTGGCGCGCGATGCCAGCCAGATTGCTGCGCAGCTTCTCGTAGCAGAACATCAGGCTGCGCGGGAACCGGCCGTCGAGGATCAGGAACTGCGCGATGCCGCGCGGGTCGAGCGTGCCGGCGTTGAGCCAGCGGTAGGCGCGGTCTCCGGCGGCCGAGCGCAGCACCGCTTCCCATTGCACGTTGTCGAGGCTCGATCCGACCCAGGCGACGCTGGGCAGCAGCACGTAATATTTGACGTCGAGGATCCGCGCGGTGTTGTCGGCGCGCTCGATGAAGGTGCCGATCCGCGCGAAGTTGAACACGTCGTTGCGCAGCATCGTTCCGTCGAAGGCACCGCGCACGACTTGTGCCTGGCGCCGGACCGCGCCCAGCACATCGCCCAGGTTGCTTTCACGCACCGGACGCGACAGCGCATCGCGCAGCACCATCCAGCTTTCGTTGGTGGCTTCCCAGACATCGCGCGTGATACTGGTGCGCACCATGCGCGCGTTGGTCCGCGCGTTCTCGATCATCTGCAGGACGCTTTGCGGATTGTCCTTTTCGCGCAGGATGAAGTTGAACACCTGGGGCCCGGCATAGTCCGAATAGCGCGCGCGGTAATCGTCATGCTGGCCCAGTGTGACGAGTACGGATTTCCACTCCTCGTCCGGGCTGACGCTGCTGCGCGTCAGCGCCATGCGAAAGCCGACGTCGAGCAGGCGCGCGGCGTTCTCCGCGCGCTCCAGATAGCGGGACATCCAGAAGATGCCGTTGGCGGACCGTCCCAGCATTATTCGTCGAGCACCCAGCTGTCCTTCGTCCCGCCGCCCTGCGAGCTGTTCACCACCAGCGATCCGCGCTTGAGCGCGACCCGGGTGAGCCCGCCCGGGGTGATGTCCACGCCTTGCGGGCTCACCAGCACGAACGGGCGCAGATCGACATGTCGCGGGGCGAGGCCGGCGCGCGCGAAGATCGGCACGGTCGAGAGCGCGAGCGTGGGCTGCGCGATGTAGTTGTCGGGCCGGGCGCGCAGCTTTTCCTCGAACTTGGCGATGTCGCGCTTGGTCGCGGTCGGCCCGATCAGCATACCGTAGCCGCCCGATCCGTGGACTTCCTTGACCACCAGGTCCTTGAGATTGTCGAGCACGTAAGCAAGCGAATCCGCCTCGCTGCAGCGCCAGGTCGGCACGTTCTGCAGGATCGGCTTCTCGCCGGTGTAGAACTCGACGATCTCGGGCATGAAGCTGTAGATCGCCTTGTCGTCGGCGATGCCCGTGCCGGGCGCGTTGGCGATGGTGATCTTGCCCGCGCGGTACACGTCCATGATCCCCGCGACGCCGAGCATGCTGGTCGGGTTGAAGCTCAAGGGATCGAGGAATTCGTCGTCGACCCGGCGATAGATCACGTCGATCGGCTTGTAGCCGGTGGTCGTGCGCATCGCGACGCGGCCATCGACGATGCGAAGATCGCCGCCCTCGACCAGTTCGGCGCCCATCTGGTCGGCGAGGAACGCGTGCTCGTAATAGGCCGAGTTGTAGATGCCCGGCGTCAGCACCGCGACGACCGGCCGCTCGCCCGATTGCAGCGCGCAATCTGGCGCGCAAGCCGCGAGGCTGCGCGCGAGGCGGCGCGGATAGTCCGAGACCGGGCGCACCGGAATCTTGCTGAACAGCTCGGGGAACATCGCCATCATCGTCTCGCGGTTCTCCAGCATGTAGGAGACCCCCGAAGGCGTGCGGGCATTGTCTTCGAGCACCATGAACTCGTCAGGGCCGGTGCGCACCAGATCGACGCCGACGATATGCGTGTAGACGCCGCCCGGCGGCGTGAAGCCGACCATCTCGGGCAGGAATGCCGCGTTTTCCCGCAGCAGCCGTTCGGGCAGGCGTCCCGAGCGGATGATCTCCTGGCGATGGTAGAGATCCTGCAGGAACGCATTCAAGGCGCGGACGCGCTGCTCGATGCCCTTGGACAGCTTGCGCCACTCAGCCGCGGTGATGATCCGCGGGATCATGTCGAACGGGATCAGCCGCTCTTCACCCGCATTGTCGCCATAGACGTTGAACGTGATGCCGGTGCGCCGGAAGAAATTCTCGGCCTCGCTGTCCTGCTTCTTCAGCCAGCGCTTGTCCTGGCCGTCATACCATTCGTGAAAGCCCGAATACGCCGGACGAACGGTCCCGTCGGGCAGGAACATCTCGTCATACTTCGCTGTAGCGGCTGCCTGCATTGCGCCTCCCGATCGTCAGGTGATGCAACAGGATGCGGGGGTTGCCAAGCGGGCTGCGCTGCATGTGCGAAAAAAGTACGGGAAGCGCGGTTAGCGGATGTCGCGGTTACGCCGGCTCCAGCACTCCAACCTTCGCCTCACCCGGGGTAAACGCGATCGGCAGGCCGTCCAGCCCCCACGATCCGGGGAACGGGCGCCGGCCCGGCTCGCCGGTCAGCCTGGGCGCGCGCATGCGCTGGGCGACGAGGTGGAGCGCTTCCTGGAGTTGCGCGCGGGCGATGTACTGGCCCAGGCACATGTGCTTGCCGAGCGCGAAGGCGATCTGGCGGTGCTGCGGATCGACCGTGCGCTCGGGATCGAACCGCTCGCCGTCGGGGAAGGCGCCGGGGTCGCGGCCCGAGATCGAGAGGGGGAAGAACAGCATCGTGTCCCTGGGGAACGTCACGCCGCGGTATTCGAATTCGGTGTCGACGAAGCGGGCGACGGTGCTGGGGTTGTACCAGCGCAGCGCCTCCTCGATCACATTGCGACAATAATCGTAATCGGTCGCGCAGCGCGCGTAGATCTCGGGGTGATCGAGCAGGGTGAACATCGTATAGGTCAGCACGTTCTTCGAGGTGTCGTAGCCCGCCAGGAAGAAGAACATGATCAGGTCGGTCAGCTGGCGGTGGCTGATATTGCCCTCGTCGCCGGTGCGGATCAGCAGTTCGAGCAGGTCTTCGACTTCGCCGGTGCGCGGATTCGCGCGGCGTTCGGCGATCGTGTCCTGCACGAACCGGTCGAGCCGGACCATGCCCTCCTGAATGCGCGGAAACCGGTCGAGCTGATAGCTGTGCGCGAGGCCGATCGCCTCCAGATCCTCACGCAGCAGCGCAATGCCCTCGTGCGGCGCGCCGACGAGCGTGAACATCACCGAGATCGGGAAATGCGAGGCGAATTCCTCGAAATCGATTTCGCCGCCAATCGCGCCCCTGGGCGCCCAGTCGTCGAGCAGCCGGCCGATCGTCTCGCGCATCATCGGGCGCAGCGTGTTGGCGTTGCGGGGCGTGAACTTGGCGGCGAACGCCGTGCGCAGCAGCCGGTGCTGGTCGACCGGCAGCGAGATCATCTGCTCGCGGGTGAAGCGGCCCCACGGGGTGCCCTGCTGGCCGAGCGTGTCGACCACGTCGGCGTAAGGCGGGCGCAGCGTGTCGTCACGGCCAAACAGTTCGCGCATCGCGGTGTATTCGGTGATGACGAAGCCGAACTTGTCCCACCGGGCGAGCCAGGGATGCACGCCGCGCGCCTTGGTGAACCAGGGCAGCGGGTCTTGCGCCAGCTCTGCGGATTCGAGCGGCAGCGAGAGCAGATCGAGGTCTGAAAGCGTCGGCATCGGGCCTCTCCCATGAGGCTGTTCTTGTTATTCGGGAGACTAGGCCCGGCCGCGACGGCGAGTCAATCCAACGAGTTAGTCTGGCTCATAGCAGCCCGCGGGCGGCGAGGTCCGCCTCGAGCGTCGGCGCATCGTGGAAATGGTGGACCTGCCAGCCCAGCGCCCTGGCCGCGTCGATATTGGGAAGGCTGTCGTCGATGAACAGCATCGTTTCGGGCGCATGGCCGAAGCGGCGTGCGGCAAGGTCGAAGATCGCACGGCCGGGCTTCAGCAGCTTCTCCTCGCCCGAGACGACGACATCGCGAAAGTGGCGCAGAACGGGCTGAGTCGGCCGGAACTCTGCCCAGAATGCAGAGGCGAAGTTGGTGATCGCGTAGAGCGGCACGCCGCGGGCGGCGAGGCGGTCTACCAGCGTAGCGGTGCCCGGAACGAGCGCTGGAATGGTTTCGAGGAACCGCGCCGCGTAAGCGTCGATCAGCGCCGCGTGTTCGGGAAACTCGCGCTTGCGCGCCGCGACCATCTCGCCAAGTTCGCGCCCGCCGTCATGCTCGACATGCCATGCTTCGGTGACGACATGCGCGAGGAACCAGTCGAGTTCCTGCGGATCGGCGATCAGCTTGGCGAAAAGGTGTCGCAGATCCCACTCGACCAGTACGCGTCCGACGTCGAAAACGACGGCTTCAGGAACGACAAAAACCCCCGCCGAAGCGAGGGTGTGCCTGTCCGAATCAACCATGGATGCGCCGTTCGAAAACGGCGGGCGCAATCAGCCCTGGCGCGCCTTGAAGCGGCGCTGGGTCTTGTTGATCACATACGTGCGGCCGCGGCGACGGATCACGCGGTTGTCGCGGTGACGATCTTTCAGCGACTTCAGGCTGTTGCGAATCTTCATGTTGCTCTCTTGAGTTTGGCGGTTCCGACCGCCCGAAATTCGAAGCCGCGCCGTTACGGACGAAGGTGTGCCGAGTCAAGCACGCCCGGTCACGTTCGCCAGCAAACTCGGGTCGATCCCTTCGGCGCGCCATGCGCTGGCCCAGCGGGCCTCGGGCTCGGTGTCGTAGACCACCGCTTCGTGGCCCTTCGCCGCGTACCATCCGTGGCGGCGCATTTCGGCTTCGAGCTGGCCCGGTGCCCAGCCGGCGTAACCCAGCGCGAACACCCAGCGGCTGGGCCCGCGCCCTTCTGCGATCGCCTTGAGCACGTCGAGCGAGGCGGAGAGGGCGCCGAACGGCCTCGCGTGGATCGTGCCGGTGCCGCCCCAGTCTGCCGAATGGAGCACGAACCCGCGACCCGGCTCGACCGGGCCGCCGTGCAGCACGGCGCAGTCGGGCGCGGCGCCGGGCTTGATATCGACCTCGCGCAGCAGTTCGTGGAATGTGATCCCCTCGCGCAGTTCGCCGAGGTTGAGCCCGAACGCGCCGTTCTGGTCGTGAACGCACATGGCGATCACCGACCTCTCGAAGCGCGGATCGCCCATGCCCGGCATCGCGAGCAGCAGGCGGCCGGCAAGATATTCGCCTTCTGACATGGCGCTGGATTTAGGCCAATCGGGCGTCGCGGCAAGCTTTGCGCGGTGAGGCGAGGGCATCTATGGCATCCCGAACTGGAGTCCCCGCATGGCCTTGACCTTCGATCTTCCCGCCAACCCTTCGCTGCCGGTGCTGGGCGACGCCGCGCGCTTTCCGGTGCGCCGCATCTTCTGCGTCGGCCGCAATTACGAGGCGCACGCGCGCGAGATGGGCGGGACGGCCGATCCCGACGCGCCGTTCTTCTTCATCAAGTCCGCTTGGGATCTTTGCCAGTCGGGCAGCAAGATCGCGTTTCCGCTGGAGACGGCAAACTGCCACTACGAGATGGAACTGGTCGTCGCGATCGGCGCGCCGGCGTTTCGGGTGCCGGCGGACCGGGCGCTCGATGCGGTCTACGGTTACGCCTGCGGGCTCGACATGACGCGCCGCGATCTTCAACGCGCGGGGGGCGATGCGGGCAAGCCGTGGGACTTCGGCAAGGATTTCGAGGACGCCGCGGTGGTGGGCACGATCACGCCTGCGGCCGGGTTCGTGCTTGCGGATCAGCGGATCGTGCTCGAGCAGAACGGCGTGGTCAAACAGGACGCGACGATCGACACCATGATCCGCGGCGTGCCCGGCCTGATCGAATGGCTCTCGCGGTTCTATCACCTGCAGCCGGGGGATCTGCTGTTCACCGGGACGCCTGCCGGGGTGGGTCCGATCGCGCCGGGAGATCGGCTGGTGGGGACGATCGGTGGCTTGTCGCCAGTGGAACTGGCGATTGGAGAGACGCAGTAGAAGAGCACGCCCCGGCCAAAGCCTGCCATCGAGCTCTCGCGGCAATCCGCGCCTGGGCGGAGGCAGAGGGCCTCACGCTGATCGAGGACCCCGCCACACGCGGCGGCGCCGTGTTCAGCCCATGCGGACGCTGGCGCTATCTTCTGTGGCGCATCGACAATCCGCGCAGCGTCTTGCTGGGCATGGGCAT
>CAJCHR010000009.1 GCA_903970225.1 Actinobacteria bacterium 21-64-8
AGCGCAGAAGGAAACGGCATGAGCGGCAAGGCCAAGGCGCGCCGCGCGATCGCCGATCTCGATGAAGGGCCTGCCGGGGAGCGCATCCGCAGCGTGCGGCTCGATACGCGCGACCGCGAGGGCTGGGCGCGCGCCAAGGCCGAGGCCGAAGCCGCGTTCGGCCCGGTCGACATCCTGGTGAACAACGCGGGCATCGGGCCCGATGGCGCCGAGCTGTCCGACGTGGCGCCCGAAACGTTCGACCGGGTCATCGCGATCAACCTCACCGGTGTGTTCAACGGGATTACGACGTTCGCCGCCGACATGCGCGCGCAGGGCAGGGGGCATATCGTCAACACCTCGTCGGTCGCGGGGCTGTTCGCCGCTGCGCCCGGCGTCAATGCCTATGCGGCGGCCAAGTTCGGGGTCTCCGCGATGAGCGAGAGCCTGCGCGCCGAGCTCGCGCCGCACGGCGTCGGCGTCTCGGTGCTGTGCCCGGGTTTCGTCGCCACCAACATCATCGCCAACACCGCGCGGATCAACGGCGAGGTCAACGACTACGACGGCGGCGGCTTTCCGCCCGATGCGCTGACGCCCACGGACGTCGCCGCGATGGTGCTCGCCGCGATCGAGGCGGACCGGCTCTACATCATCAGCAGCCCCGAACTCTGGCCGATGGTCGAGGGTCGGCATCGCGCGGTAGAGGCGGCGTTCACCGCAGCGCAGAAGGAAACGGCATGAGCGGCAAGGCCAAGGCGCGCCGCGCGATCGCCGATCTGGTCCACGGCTATGCGCTCGCCATCCGCCGCGACCGCCCCGAAGACGCCGCGGCGCTGTTCGCCAAGGACGGCTGGTTCGAGATCCGCGACGGTCACCCGAGCAAGCCCGATTTCACCGTGCGCCAGCGCCTCGAGACGCGCGACGGCGTGCTCGCCTACCTGGCGCCGAACAAGGGCAAGCCGCATCCAATCCCGATGATCCACAACCTGATGATCATGCTCAAGGGCAAGACTGCCTCGGCCAGCTCCGTGATGGAGGCGATCATCCAGGAAAGCGGCACGCGCGTCATCGGCGAGTACGACGATCATTTCGTGATCGAGGACGGCCGCTGGCGCTTTGCCTCACGCACCTACACGATCTTCGGCGGGGCGCCTCGGGGCTGACGGCGGGGGTCAGGCCCTGCTCGTCTTTAGCCGCTCTGTGCGGGCGGGTGCGGGACGCTTCGAGGTCTGGTCGGCACTGGCCGGACGCGCACCTGCCACGTCCGCAAAGCTGACCCAAGCACCGCATCCGACGGGACCGATCTCGTCGAAGCTCACGCCCCAGCGGTCATCTCCTGCGTTCGTTCCCATGGCGCTCAGTCCTGCAATGCGTCGATCAGTGCCTTGGAGAACGCGGGAATGTCGTCAGGTTTCCGACTCGTGATGATATTCCCATCGATCGCCACTTCCTGATCGACCACCAGGCCGCCCGCGTTCGCCAGATCGGTTCGGATCGAGGGCCAGCCGGTGACGGTGCGCCCGTTGATGATGTCCGCCTCGACCAGCAGCCATGGTCCGTGGCAGATCGCCGCGATCGGCTTGTCCGCGTCGTCGAACGCCTCGACCAGGTCGATCGCCTTGTCTTCGGTGCGCAGCTTGTCAGGATTCATCTGGCCGCCGGGCAGTAGCAGCGCGTCAAAATCCTCGGCCGCGACATCGGACAGCGCGGCGTCGACGGTCACGCTTTCGCCCCAGTTGTCGTGGTTCCAGCCCTTGATCGAGCCGCTCTGCGGACTGGCGACGACCGTTTCGAAGCCAGCGGCTTCGAGCGCTTTCTTGGGCTCGATCAGCTCGGATTGCTCGAAGCCGTCGGTGGCTAGGATGAGGACGCGCTTGGACATGAAACTCTCCGGAAAGGTATGCTTCTTTGCAATGTTCGGCGGATAATTCCGTTCCTGCGCTTGGGCGCATAAGCGCGCCCGGCTAGGGCGTGCGGCGATGGCGAAGCCCCCGAAAGACACCGCGGAACCCAGTCCGTTCGACGCGATCGTGGACACACCGTTCGATGCGGCGCTGTCCGAGCGCTATCTCGTCTATGCGCTCTCGACGATCACCGCGCGCTCGCTGCCCGATCTGCGCGACGGGCTGAAGCCGGTCCACCGCCGCCTGCTGTGGGCGATGCGCCAGCTGAAACTCGATCCGGGCCAGGCTTACAAGAAGTCCGCGCGCGTGGTCGGCGACGTGATCGGCAAGTACCACCCGCACGGCGACCAGTCGGTCTACGACGCGATGGTGCGCCTCGCGCAGGACTTCTCGCTCCGGTATCCGCTGGTCGAGGGCCAGGGCAACTTCGGCAACATCGACGGCGATAACGCGGCCGCCTACCGCTACACCGAAGCGCGCCTGACGCGCACCGCCATCCACCTGATGGCCGGGCTCGAAGACGGCACGGTCGAATATCACCCGACGTACAACGGCGAGGACGAAGAGCCCGAGATCTTCCCCGGGCTGTTCCCCAACCTGCTCGCCAACGGCGCGGTCGGCATCGCGGTGGGCATGGCGACCTCGATCCCGAGTCACAACGTCGCCGAGGTGATCGACGCGACGCTGCTGCTGATCGACAATCCCGCCGCCGAGCACGCGCAGCTGATGGAGCTGTTCCACGGCCCCGACTTCGCCACCGGCGGCGTCGTGGTCGACAGCGCCGCCGCGATCAGCGCGGCGTACGAGGCGGGCCGCGGCGCGTTCCGCGTGCGCGGGCGCTTCTCGACCGGGCGCCTGCCCGACGGCAGCTGGGAGCCGACCGGGATCGAGAAGCTCGCCGCGGGCCAGTGGCAGCTGGTCGTCACCGAAATCCCCTACATGCTGGCCAAGGGCAAGCTGATCGAGCAGATCGCCGCGCTGATCGGCGACAAGAAGCTGCCGATCCTCGAGGACGTGCGCGACGAGAGCGACGAGGCGATCCGCCTCGTGCTCGTGCCCAAGAGCCGCAACGTCGATCCCGAGCTGCTCAAGGAAAGCCTCTACCGGCTGACCGATCTCGAAAGCCGCTTTAGCCTCAACCTCAACGTGCTCGACGCGCACCGCACGCCGGGCGTGCTCGGGCTCAAGCTGCTGCTCCAGGAATGGATCGTCAGCCAGATCGACATCCTGCTTCGCCGCTCGCGCCACCGGCTGGAGAAGATCGCCGCGCGGCTCGAGATCGTGCGCGGCTACATCATCGCCTACCTCAACCTCGACCGGATCATCGCGATCATCCGCACCGAGGACGAGCCCAAGCCGGTGATGGTCGCCGAGTTCGCCCTGACCGACCGCCAGGCGGAAGCGATCCTCAACATGCGGCTGCGCTCGCTGCGGCGCCTCGAAGAGATGGAGCTGCGCAAGGAGCAGGACGCGCTGCTGGCCGAGCAGGACGATCTCGAAAAGCTGCTCGCCAGCCCCGCGCGCCAGCGCACGCGGCTGACCAAGGACCTCAAGACCCTGCGCAAGGATTACGCCGAGGACACCGCGCTCGGCCGCCGCCGCACCACCATCGCCGAAGCCGCGCCCACCGCCATCTTCAGCATGGACGCGATGATCGAGAAGGAGCCGGTGACGGTGGTGCTCTCGGCGCGCGGCTGGGTCCGCGCCGCGAAGGGCCACCTCGCGTTGACGCCGGACGGCAACGCGGGCGACATGAAGTTCAAGGACGGCGACGGCCCCGCGTTCGCGCTTCACGCGCAGACCACCGACAAGCTGCTCATCGCCGGCGACAACGGCCGGTTCTACACCTTGGGCGCCGACAAGCTCCCCGGCGCGCGCGGTTTCGGCGAGCCGATCCGCACGATGCTCGACATCGACGCCGAGGCGCACATCCTCGCGCTGCTGCTGTACCGCCCCAAGGCGCAGCTGCTGCTCGCCAGCAACGCGGGCCGGGGCTTTGCGATCGAGGCCGAGGAACTGCTCGCCGAGACCCGCAAGGGCAAGGGCGTGATGAGCGTGAAGCCCCCCGTGCGCTTGTCGGTGGTCCGCGAGATCCCGCCCGAGCACGATCACGTCGCGGTGATCGGCACCAACCGCAAGCTGGTGGTGTTCGCGCTCAGCGAACTGCCGGTCATGGCGCGCGGGCAGGGCGTGACCCTGCAACGCTACCGCGTCGGCGACGGCGAACTGTCCGACGCGGTGACCCTGCGGCTGGACGACGGCCTGTCGTGGAAGATGGGCGGCGACACCGGCCGCACGCGCACCGAGGACATGCGGCTATGGAAGGTCGCGCGCGGCGCGGCGGGTAGGTTGCCGCCGAATGGGTTTCCGAAGGACAACCGGTTCTGAGCTGATGTCTGCTTAGCGCGACCATGGGCGGTCTACTGCGCGCTTTGTAATTCGCGCGAATGGGATTAAATCACACTCACCGTACTCGGTGAAGGAGTTGCCCATGCGATCGACCCAGCAGTTGAGCGTGACGCTGCCGATCGAGATGGCCGCCCAGATCAAGGCGCGCGTTGCGTCCGGTGAATATGCCAGCGAGAGCGAAGTGATCCGCGACGGATTGCGGGCGCTTCAGGCGCGCGAGAAAGCGGTCGAGAGCTGGCTGCGCGAAGACATCGCCCCCGTCTACGACGCGATGCGGGCAGACCCGCACCGCGCACGTTCGGTCGCGGACGTAAGGGCGTCGATCGCCGCCGAGCGCGCCGTTCGCCGCTGACGGCGTGCCCTGTTCGGTTTCCTTCGCGCCCGAAGCCGAAGCGCAATTGCTGGCGTTGTTCCGCACCATCGCAAGCGCGGCATCCCCCGACATTGCCGAACGCTATGTCGAGGCGATCGTCGAGCGGTGCGAGAAGCTCGAACACTTTCCGCTGCGCGGCAGCCCCCGCGACGATATCCGCCCCGGCCTGCGCACCATCGCGTTTCGCAGGCGCGTCACGATCGCCTACTCCGTGGTTGGCGAGGATGTTATGGTTCTCGGCGTTTATTACGGCGGTCAGGACTTCGCGACGCTGTTGGGCG
>CAJCHR010000010.1 GCA_903970225.1 Actinobacteria bacterium 21-64-8
GCGGGTACTACGATCCCAAGCGCATGGGCTGGGGCCCGATCAGGGTGTGGAACGACGACACCATCGCCGCCGGCACCGGCTTCCCGCCGCACCCGCACAATGACATGGAGATCGTCACGTATGTCCGCGAAGGCGCGATCACCCACCAGGACAGCCTCGGCAACACCGGCCGCACCGAAGCCGGCGACGTGCAGGTGATGAGCGCCGGATCGGGCGTGCGCCACTCGGAATACAACTGCGAGGCCGAGACCACCAAGATCTTCCAGATCTGGATCGAGCCCAAGACCCGCGGCGAAGCACCTTCGTGGGGCGCGAAGCCCTTCCCCAAGGGCGAGCGTTCCGGCCAATTCGTGACGCTCGCCAGCGGCATCGCCGGTGACGACGACGCGCTGCCGATCCGTACCGATGCCCGCATCGTCGCAGCGACGCTGAAAGCCGGCGAGACCGCCGAATACGCGCTCGGCGATCGCCACGGCTATCTGGTGCCCGCCAGTGGCAGCGTCCACGTCAACGGCGTCCGCCTCGAAACCCGCGACGGCGCGGCGATCACCGGCGAGCCGGTGCTGCGCGTCACCGCGATCGACGATGCCGAGCTTGTCCTCGTCGACGCAGCCTGATCTTTATCAACCCGAACCCGCAACGGAGTCGCAAATGACCACGATCACCACCACTGACGGCACCCAGATCTTCTACAAGGATTGGGGGCCCAAGGACGCGACCCCGATCGTGTTCCACCACGGCTGGCCGCTCAGCGGCGACGACTGGGACACGCAGATGATGTTTTTCCTGAGCAAGGGTTACCGGGTCATCGCGCATGACCGCCGCGGCCACGGCCGTTCGACCCAGACCGCGACCGGCAACGACATGGACACCTATGTCGCCGACGTGACCGCGCTGACCGATGCGCTCGACCTCAAGGGCGCGATCCACATCGGCCACTCGACGGGAGGCGGGGAAGTCGCACGCTATGTCGCAAGGGCCAAGCCGGGCCGCGTCACCAAGGCGGTGCTGATCAGCGCGGTACCGCCGCAGATGGTGCAGACGCCGAGCAACCCGAACGGCGTACCGATGTCGGTGTTCGACGGCATCCGCGAGCAGACCGCCACCAACCGCGCGCAGTTCTTCCTGGAATTCACGCTGCCGTTCTATGGCTACAACCGCGATGGCGCCGAAGTGAAGGAAGGCGTGCGGCGCAACTGGTGGCGGCAGGGCATGGCCGGCGGCGCGCTCAACCACTACCTCGGCATCGCGGCGTTCTCGGAGACCGATTTCACCGAGGACCTGAAGGCGATCACGGTGCCCACGCTGGTGCTTCACGGCGAGGATGACCAGGTCGTGCCGATCGCGATCGCGGGCGACCTCTCCTCGAAGCTGATCCCCGGCGCGCAGTACAAGACCTACCCAGGCTATCCGCACGGCATGCCTGCGGTCCACGCCGACGTGATCAACGCCGACCTGCTGGCGTTCATCGAAGGCTGATCGATGCGTCCCCGCGTGGAGCCGCCCGGCTCCACGCGGGGACGGGCGGCACAAGGAAAACATCATGAAGCCCCTCGCCCTGCTGCTCACCGCGGCGCTGCTCCCGGCGTCCGCGCTCGCCGCGCCGGCATCCGCCGACTTCGCGGTCGGTCCCCAGTACGATTCGACTCACATCTACGTCGCACCGGCGGACTTCGACCGCTTCATGGCAAGCTTCATCGCGACGTTCGGCGGCACGCTGGGCAGGCAGGGCGTGTTCCAGGTCACCCCGACGCCGAGCCAGACGATCTCGCAAGTCGCGATGACCCCCGCCGGGATGGTCTCGGCGTTCGGGTTCAAGACGCCGGTACCCTATCCCTTCGGCATCGAGCGCACGGGCTATCTCGTGACGGACCTCGCCGCCGCCGTCGCCGCCGCTCGCAAGGCCGGCGCGGTCCGGCTGGTCGAGACCTTTTCCGATCCGATCGGCCGCGACGTCCTGCTGCAATGGCCGGGCGGTGTGAATATGCAACTCTACTGGCACACCACCAAGCCGACCTATGCCCCGCTCGCGACGATCCCCGAGAACCGCATCTACCTGACGCCGGACGCCGCCGATGCTTTTCTGGCGAGCTGGATCACATTCTCGCACGGCCGGATCGACTCGGATGACAAAGCCGCGCCGGGCAGCGAGATCGGCAAGCCCGGCATGGTCTATCGCCGCGTTCGCGTGTCGTCGGGCTATGGCAAGATGGTGATGCTGGTCAGCGACGGCGCGCTGCCGTGGCCTTATGGCCGCGAGCTGACCGGCTACGCTGTCCCCGATCTTGCCGCGACCCTCGCCAGGGCGACCGCGGCCGGAGCCGAGGTGCTCGTCCCGGCTCATGCGGAAACCGACAGGCGATCGGCGATCGTGCGCTTTCCCGGCGGGTCTATCGCCGAGGTTCACACGGCGGCAGCCAGCGAGTGAACGCCGAGGCTTGCCGCGCACTCTAAGTCCGAATCAAAACCGGCCCGGGCAATGCCCGAGCCGGTTTCAATATCCGCATCTGGAAGAAGCGGATTATCCGATCAGGAAGCCGAGTCCACCGGAACTTCGGTGGTGTCGACTTCGGTCGTCACCGCAGTGGCGACGTCGGTCGTGACTTCGGTCGCCTCGGTCGTCGTGGCCTCATCCGCCTTCTTGGGGCAACCCGCCAGAGTCAGGAAAAGGGCACCAGCAACAATCGCAGTAACGGTCTTCTTCATAAAAATCCCCCTTGCAGTGGACAACTTTAAACTCACGAGAAGCCTATACGAATTGTTGCGGGCATGAAAGGGGGCTTCTCACAGCTTATGTAGACCCCGTTTCACCGGACGAAACACAGCCAAGCTGTTGAAAACACGTGACAAATCGCCAATAAAGCAGAGCCTGATCAAGCCGGCGGCTTACTTTTCCACGCTGCGTGAAACATCAAAATGCGGCGAAGTGATGGCAAAACCCTTGTTCCTGCAGCGATTCAGCGCGAGTGAATCGCCGTTAATCGCGCTCGATGAACAGGCTGGGGGCGTCATCGCCGCGGTTTTCATTCACGCGGACGGTGCCGACCAGCCGCATCGCGGCCGCAACGGCCTGTGTATCGCCGCCCGTGATCGCGGAACGCTGCGCCGCATAAAGCGCATCGCGATGGGGCGATACCGTCCCCG
>CAJCHR010000011.1 GCA_903970225.1 Actinobacteria bacterium 21-64-8
GTCTCCAGCGCACCGGTCGCGGCGGTGCTGCTGCCCGCTTCGTAGCGCAGATGACCGAATATCCAGTCGCGGATCGCGGCGACGCGGGCACCCCCCTGGAGTTCGCCGAATTCGGCCTGCGCGAGGCTCTGGAACTGATCCGACGGGCAATAGCGCGAGGGCAGCAGGTACTCGACCGCTTCTCCGGGCAGCAGGTGAGTCGGCGTGGCATTCAGAGTCGAGATATCGGCGGTCAGACGGTCGACCGCGATCGTCGCGCTGTACGAGACCTTCATCTGGCCCTGCAGTCGCAGCCATATCCGGTCGCCGATCGCGTCGTGACTGGGAACGCGCGCGAAATGTTCGCCCTGGGTGACGTCGATGCGCGCGAATTCGATGCTCTGCTCGGGGATCGCGGCCGCTTCGAGCTGGAGGAGAATATCGGTGGGGTCAGGAAAATAGTATTCGAGTTCGGCGCTGATCGCGAGTTTCATGCAGGCTTCCCGGGGACAGAGTTGCGGGGCAAATGCCTGACCCGGGCAGCGGCTCCCGATGCGGTCAAATTTCCATGAATTACCCTGTCGGCACCGTATCCCCGCGCCTCGTGCGTGTGAAGTCCATCATCGAAGCGATCTTGCCTTGCATTCCGGCTCGGGTTGCGACTTTCTCGGCCGCAAGAACACAAATGATCGGAGAGGATGCGATATGGACGCGATCGAGCGGCTGGTGGCGATCGAAGAGATCAAGCTGCTGAAAGCCAAATATTTCTATGGTTTCGATCACAAGGATTGGGAGTTCTGGCGGCGTGAGGTCTGGGCCGAGTCCGGCCGGCTCGAAGTGCCCGAGATCGATGCGGTGTTCGAACCGCGCGAGCCGATGATCGAATGGGTCATAATCCAGACGAACAGCCAGACGTCGGTCCACCACGGGCACATGCCGATGATCGAGTTCATCTCGGACACCGAAGCAAGGGGGATCTGGGCGATGGAGGACCGGCTCTGGCGCACCGGTGAGAACCCCGCGCACGGGGACGTGCGCTATCTCCACGGCTTCGGGCACTATCATGAGACGTACGTGAAACTGAGCGAGGGCTGGCGGATCGCCTCGACACGGCTGACCCGGCTGCGCGTTCACACGATGAACACGTACTGATCCCTTCGCTCAGCCCTGACCGAAGCGGGGTTTGCGCTTTTCCTTGAGCGCGAGGATCCCCTCGAGGTGATCGGGACTGCGCACGCTGACCGATTCGTAAGCGATCCCCGCATCCATCACAGCCGTCGCTAGCCGCTTGAGTTCGAGGTTGGTGAGGATCTTGGTCGCGCGGATCGCGGCCATCGATCCGGCGAACAGCTTGGCGAGGAACGCGTCGACCGCCGCGTCGAGGTCGACGAGCGGCACTGCGGCATTGACCAGGCCGATCTCGGCGGCCTTGGTCGCGGTGATCAGCTCGCCGGTCAGCAGGTATTCCTTGGCGCGCGCGAGGCCGATGCGCTGGGCCCAGATGACCGCGCCGCCGTCACCTGCGACCAGCCCGATGCCGACGTGTGGATCGCCGATGCGCGCGTTCTCGGCGGCGATGACGATGTCGCAGAGCAGTGCCAGCGTTGCGCCAAGGCCGACCGCGTGCCCGTTGAGGCGGCAGATCACCGGCTTGTCGATGTCTAGCAGCGTCAGCACGATGCGCTTGGCCATCCGCGCTTCGTGATCGAAGAGGTGCGGATTGCGCGCGCTGTGTTCCATGTGATCGAGGTCGCCGCCGGCGGAAAACGCCTTGCCCGCACCCGTCAGCACGATCACGTCGGAGCCCGCGTCGGTCTGCGCGAACCACAGCGCCTGCGGCAGTTCGTCATGCAGCGTCAGGTTCACGGCATTGAGCGCGTCGGGGCGGTTCAGCGTGATGCGCAGCAGCCGGCCTTCGCGGGCGAGCAGGATCGTCTCGAATTCGGGCAGGGCTGGCGCCGCTTCGCTCATGCTGGATTTGCCTCTCGTTGGGATGCGCGAGCCATGACCAAGCGGGGGCGCAAGGTCAATCTTGCCAAGCGCGGCGGCATGCTCTCTATCATCGCTGAACGATAGCACAGCGCTGAATGCGCGTGATGAGAGGCAAGGGCGATGGCGGAATTCGACGAGACCTTCGACTGGGTGGTCGTGGGCTGCGGCGGCGGATCGATGAGTTCGGCGCTGCTGATGCGCAAGGCCGGAAAGTCGGTCGTGATCCTGGAGAAATCGCCTTACGCGGGTGGCACCACCAGCAAATCGGGCGGCGTCATCTGGATGCCGGCCAACCCCTTCATGGAGCCGGGCGAGGACAGCGTCGAGCAGGGCGTGACCTATCTCGACGCGGTGGTCGGCGATACCTCGGACGCGCCGGGAAGCACGCCCGAAAAACGCCGCGCCTACATCGTCGAAGGCCGCAAGATGATCGACTTCCTCGTGCGCGAGGGCGTGCAGCTCGAACGCGCATCGACGTTCTGGCCC
The DNA here is from genome assembly GCA_903970225.1 of Actinobacteria bacterium 21-64-8. Classification (GTDB taxonomy): domain Bacteria; phylum Pseudomonadota; class Alphaproteobacteria; order Sphingomonadales; family Sphingomonadaceae; genus Novosphingobium. The sequence goes on from CAJCHR010000011.1 coordinate 2,458, forward strand.
GATTATTACGACGAGCTTCCGGGTGGCTGCAAATCGAGCCGCACGGTCGTCGCCAAAGTGTTCGACAAGAACGAACTCGGCGATTGGGCGCCAAAGCTGCGCCCCGGCATGATGGAGGTGAAGGCGCGGCTCGATGACGGCATGAAGCTGGCCTTCGCCAAGCGCAGCTGGAAGTACCGGATGGTGTTCGCGAAGATCGCCGCGGGCGTGGTCCTCGGCAAGCTGCGCGGCCAGCACTGGGTCACTGCGGGCGCGGCGTTGCAGGGCCGGATGCTCAAGGCCACGATCGCGGCCGGCGTCGACATTCGCCTGCGCCACGCGGTCGATGAACTGATCGTCGAGGACGGCAAGGTTGTGGGGGTCGTCACGATCAAGGACAACAAACCGTGGCGCGTCGGCGCGCGGCTGGGCGTGCTGGTCAACGCCGGCGGCTTCGCGCGCAACCAGGAGATGCGCGACAAGTACATGCCCGGCACGCGGACCGAATGGTCGATGACCAATGAGAGCGACACGGGCGACATGCACCGCGCGATGGAAAAGATCGGCGGCGTGCTCGCGCAGATGGACGAGATGGTGGGCTTCCAGATGACCCGCGCGCCGGGCTGGGAAAAGGACTATGTCGCGCCGGGCGCGCAAGCCGTCACCGCCAAGCCGCACGCGATCCTGGTCGATCAGTCCGGCGTGCGTTACCTCAATGAAGGTGGCTCCTACGAGGAATACTGCGAGCGGATGGTCAAGCGCGACAAGGTCGTGCCGGCGGTGCCGAGCTGGGCGATCCTCGACCAGACGTACATGGACCTCTATCCGCTCGCCAATGCCGGGCAGGGCAAGAAGATCCCCGAAAACTGGACCAGTTCTGGCTATCTCAAGAAAGCCGATACGATCGAGGAACTGGCGAAACTGATCGGGGTCGAGCCGGCGACGCTGCGCGCAACGGTGGATCGCTTCAACGGTTTCGTCGATGCGGGCGAGGATGCCGACTTCCACCGCGGCGAACGCGCCTATGACCAGTTCCTGGGCGATATCCTCGTCGAGGGCCGCGATCGCTCGCTCGGCAAGATCGAGACGGGCCCGTTCTACGCGGTCGACATCGTGCCCGGCGACGTGAGCACCTATGGCGGCGTGGTGACCGACGTGAACGCGCGGGTGCTCAAGAGCGATGGATCGGTGATCGAGGGTCTGTATGCGACAGGCGTCTCGGCCGCCTCGCCGATGGGCCGGGTCTATCCCGGCGCGGGTGCGAGCGTCGGACCGTCGCTGACGTTCGGCTGGATCGCGGCCAAGCATGCAGCGGGACTTGGCAACCAGGTGCTCTGAGTTTGGCCACGGATTATTTCAGAACCGAGCCGCCCGAAGGCGCGTTCGCGCTTGAAGAAGGCTGGATGAAGCTGCCGACAACCGCATTTTCCGCGGCAATCGGCGCGATCCACGTGCGCGGCGAACCGGGCGGGCGTATCGCCGCACTCGACTGCGGCATCGAGATCGGCAACGAGCGTGTCGGCAACGTCCATGGCGGCGCGTTGATGACATTCGCCGATATCGCGCTGGGCATCCGCGTCGCCGACGCGGCTGGTCACGCGCAGATGGCGACGGTGCAACTGCTCTACGGCTTTGCCGGCGGTGTGCGGGTGGGCAGCCGGCTCACGTGCCGGGGCGAACTCGTGCGCCGCACCAGGACGCTGGTGTTCGTGCGCGGGCTGTTTGAGGCCGACGGCAAGACGGTCGGCACGGCCGACGGCATCTATCGGGTCTTCGAAACCTGAGTCGCCAGCGACGTCGATGGAGATTTTCTGACTCCCAACGGACGAAGACCGGCCGGACTCAAGGTCCGACCGGTCATGTCGCAGACGTCAGCAGTCTGAATGCGCTCAGAGCGAAGTGGTGGTCCGGGCTTTCTCGACCGCAAGGCTGACGCGGCCTGAGATCGGCGCGAACGTGTCGGTCGCGAGCTTGAGCACCGCTTCGCTGTTCTTCGAGCCATAGGCCACGGCGCCGTCGAAGCTCTTGCGAACCAACTCGCTCTGGATCTTGAGGAAGTCGGCCGGGGTCTTGGCGGCAGCGAGTTCCTTGAGGTCGGCGGTCAGCGTCTCGAATACCGAGCGACTCTCGGTGGCGACGTTGCTGCCGAAGTCCTGCAGGCCCGAAGCCAGGATCTTGCCCGATTCGACGAGCGCTTCGACATTGCCGCGCGTGAATTCGCCGACTTCGCCCATCGCGCTGCTGCTCTTCTCGAACGCGGCCTTCGCCTTGTCCTGCGCTTCGGCAATGACGTCCTGGAAGCCGCTGTAGCTCGACGATGCGTTCATGGTCTTTTCCTCTTGTGCGATTGGGGATGAAATTTTCGGGGAGGGCGATTCTACGGGTGCCGGCTTCGGAGTGACCGGCGGTGTCTTGATGGCGGCCTTGACCCGGTTCGGGATCGGGGCGGCGGCTGCGGTGGCCTTTTGCGGGGCAGCCTTCGCGACGGCCTGCTTGGGAAGAGGCTTGGCTGCGGGCGGCACGATGGGCGCAACCACGGCCGGCCGTTTAACGGCCGCCTTTACCGGAGCCGGTTTGGCCGCCGGCTTGGCCGCGGTCTTAGCCTTGTTTTGCACGCTTGCCATGGACCAACCTCATCCTACCAAACCAGCGTTCAGCCAGATGCCATGCACCACAGCCCTCGCTTATGCTGCAGTGCAAAATAGACTCGGACGACGACAAGTCAAGCAGGTTTTTGTGCAGTGCAGCAAAAATGGGTCCGCAAGCTTTCGCAGGCAGAGTCAGCGGGTCCTGACGTAGCGTCCCGGGGCGTCCTCGATCACCTTGTCTCCGCGCCCGCCGGGCTTGCGTTTGCCGCGCGCGGGCACCTCGGCGGGATCAAGCCCGCGCAGCCATGCGGCCCAGTGCGGCCACCACGATCCGGGATGCTCCTGAGCGCCGTCGACGAATTCGCCGAGAGTCTCGGCCGGACCATCGTTGGTCCAGTACTGGTATTTGCCAAGTGCAGGCGGATTGACCACGCCCGCAATGTGCCCCGAGCCGGCCATCACGAAAGTCCAAGGCCCCGCAAGGTGCCGGGTCAGCTTCCAGACGCTTTCCAGCGGGGCGATATGGTCCTCGCGACCGGCCTGGATGTAAGCGGGGGTTTCGATCCGTCCCAGATCGAGCGGCACCCCGCAGGCGCTCAGCGCATCGGGCACGACCAGCAGGTTGTCGCGGTAAAGATCGCGCATGTAGTCGCCGTGCCAGCGCGCGGGCAGGTTGGTGACGTCACCGTTCCAGTGAAGCAGATCGAACGCCTGATACTCCTCGCCGAGCAGGTAGTTCTTGGCGACGTAATTCCAGATCAGGTCGTTTCCGCGCAGGAGGTTGAACGTCATCGCGAGATAGCGCCCGTCCAGAAATCCGGCGGGGCTGAGCTGTGCGAGCGCGTCGATCGTCTGGTTGGTGGCGAACTGCTTGAGATCGCCCGCGTCGGCAAAATCGACCTGCGCGGTGAAGAACGTCGCGCTGGCGACCTTGTCCGCTTCGCCCTTGTGCGCCAGCACCGCGAGAGTCGCCGCCAAGGTCGTGCCCGCGACGCAGTAGCCGATCGCATGGACCGCGGGCACCTTCAGCCGCGTCCGCACGAAGTCGATCGCTTCGATCTGGCCCGCGATATAATCGTCCCACGTCAGATCGGCCATCGACGCATCGGCCGAGCGCCACGAGACCATGAACACCGTCAGCCCCTGCTCGACCGCCCAGCGTACGAAACTCTTCCGGGGGTTGAGATCGAGAATATAGAACCGGTTGATCCACGGCGGAAAGATCACGATCGGCGTCGCGAGCACGCTGGGCGTGGTCGGCGAATACTGGATGATCTGGAACAACGCAGTTTCGTGAATCACCTTGCCCGGCGTCGTCGCGATGTTCCCGCCGACCACGAACGCGCTTTCGGGCGTGTGAGTCAGCTGCCCGCGCTTCAGGTCGCGCAGTAGGTGCTCCATGCCCCGGATCAGGCTTTCGCCGCCGGTCTCGCGGGCACGGTCTATCGCAACCGGATTGGTTATCGGGAAGTTCGCGGGGCTCAGCGCATCGACGATCATCCTGGTGGTGAAGCGCAGCTGTTCCTTGGCTTCGGGCTCGATCCCCTGGACGCTATCGACCATGCTCGCTGTCTCGTCCGCGAACATCAGATAGCCCTGGTGGAGCAGCGCGAACAGCGGCTGCTCGCGCCAGCGCGGATCGGCGAAGCGCGGGTCGGAGCGCGGCAGCTCGGGAATGGCGCCTCCCGGCCCGGCCGCCCTGGTGCCGATGCCGAAGTGCGCGAGAACGGTCTCATAGACGTCCAGCCCGCCTTCGAGCAGCCTGCGCTGGCGCTCGGGATCGGCGAACGGCATCTGCCGCGCCCAGCCTTCGAACACACTCATCAACTGATCGAAGCCGCCCGGCGCGGCGCGCGGCTGGCTCGCCTGCTCGGTCTGATACTGGAGCCACATCTCATGCAGCTTCTGGACGACGCCGGCCCAGCGCACCGCCTGCTGGGGATCGGTCGCGGCCTCCAGCGCGGGCGGGGCGAAGGGGCCCAGAAACTGGCGCGTCAATTCGGTCTGCGATCGCAGCATTTCGCTGAGCGTTTCGACCGCATCGCTCTCGCGCGGGATATTGGCCGCCATCGGCACTCTCCGTTCGGTCCTGCGTCAACGCGCGAACCACCGTCCGCGTTTCGCCTCGCAAGTCATAGCAATCCCGCGCCCGGAATTGCCAGCGCCGCGTTATGGGCATAGAGGGACGCCCGGCGGCGAGGGCCGTCATTCCCGAGAAACCATTACGATTGCTGAGGTCATGGAAGACGAATTCTACCGCATCAAGCGACTGCCGCCCTACGTCATCGCCGAAGTCAACGGCATGCGGGCAGCAGCACGCGCGGCAGGACGCGACATCATCGACCTGGGCATGGGCAACCCCGATCTGCCGCCGCCGCAGCACGTGATCGACAAGCTGTGCGAAGTTGCGCAGAAGCCCGGCGCGCACGGCTATTCGGCCTCCTCAGGCATTCCCGGCGTGCGCAAGGCGCAGGCGAACTATTACGCGCGCCGCTTCGGGGTCGATCTCGATCCCGACACCGAAGTGGTGATGACGATGGGCTCGAAGGAAGGCCTCGCCTCCATGGCGACGGCTATGACCGCGCCCGGCGACGTCGTGCTCGCGCCGAACCCGAGCTACCCGATCCACACCTTCGGCTTCATCATCGCCGGCGCCACGATCCGCTCGGTGCCGACCACGCCGAACGATGCGTACTGGGAGTCGCTCGACCGCGCGATGG
>CAJCHR010000012.1 GCA_903970225.1 Actinobacteria bacterium 21-64-8
GCGACGCCCGGTCGAGCTTCTCGATCCCCTTCGTCCTGCTACTCTCTGCAGGCGGGCGGCATCGCAGCCGCCGGTCGAAAACAAGCAAGTTCAGGAGGTTATGTCACTTCATGATAACCTCCCGCGCCTTCACGGCGCACCATAGCTGCCGAACAGGATGATCTTAAGCAGCGTGGCCGCGCGCAAATGCGGCTGTGTGCGCCGGGTGGTCGCGAACGCAAATCCCTCCCGCACCACTTTTACAACGTGCGCCAGTTCTGCACGCTTGCCTTCTGGCAGATGATCGAGGTTCCTCTTCATATGCTCAGACTCGCTCGTCATGGCAGCGTTGCCAAGGGCAAAGCGATGCGGCTCGCAAGGATGGCGTGCTGCTGGTTGTCGTCTCGGCGTTGCTGGCGACGAAGGGCGCTTTGCGGCGGTTTGGCTGTGAGCAGACTGGCTACTTCTGGGAGATTCTGGTGGAGAACGGACTGGCCGGTTTGGAGCAGCGAACTGGGGTAAGCAGTCTTTCGTTCATCGCAGCCAATGGCAACACCAAGTACCACTTCGGCCGTTTAGATCCGCATCATTCTATCGCCAGAACGGTTGTTATGTTTGAAGAACCCTGGTCGTCGGCACGGTTCGCTCACCGTTCACGGCATATCCGTGTCTGAGAGATATAGCCTGAAGGCATCTTCGAAGGACAAACATTGTCTTGGCCATATTGATTATCGCGCTGGTAGCTTTGCTCCCGCCAGCCCGCGAAGGAGCCGATTATCCAAATGTTGCTCGACACTGCATTCCTGCGCCAGCCGACGAAATTAAGGAAGCCGACCGACAATACGGCTTCGGAATGGCCCTCGTGAGGTCCGGCAGCCGGCGCCTGGGGCGTCTGGGCATTTGGACGCTCGAGCTTCGGTTCGGCGATCGCAGCGAGGCGGCCGATGCGGCGGCCGAGCTCGACGAACTCGGGTTTGCGGCGATCTGGATTCCGGGCGGTCACGGCGGAGACGTGACAGGCGACCTCGACCGGTTGCTGGGGGCTACCAGCCGCACGACGATCGCCACCGGCATTCTCAACATCTGGAAGCACGAGCCGGCCGAAATTGTCTCGTGGTGGCAAGAGCTGCCCGAGGCGAAGCGCGCCCGGGTACTTCTGGGCCTGGGCGTCAGCCACGCGCATGTCATCGGAGAGGCCTACGCGAAGCCTCTTGGGATGATGCGCGACTACCTGCTGCGCCTCGATGCGCTGGGGCTACCAGATGAGGCCCGCTGCCTCGCGGCGCTTGGCCCGAAGATGCTGGAACTGGCCCGCGAGAAATCCTGCGGCGTGCATCCTTACCTGATCACGCCTGAGCATACCGCCCTGGCACGGCAGGCACTCGGCCCGGACAAGCTGGTGGCACCCGAACAGGGGGTGATCCTCGAGACCGATCCCGGGAGGGCACGCGAACTCGCGCGCGCCGCATTGGCGTCCTACCAGACCTATCCCAATTACCAGAACAGCTGGCGGCGCCTCGGGTTTTCGGACGAGGACATCGTCTCGGCCAGCGACCGCCTGATCGACGCCCTGTTTGCGTGGGGTCCGATCGAACGGATCGCCGAGCGTGTGAACGAGCACTTCGCTGCGGGTGCGGATCACGTCTGCGTGCAGGCGATCACGGGCGCTGGCGTGAAGATCGAGCCGGCGCGCGTCGCCTGGCGCGAACTGGCGCAAGCCCTACTCTAGCCGCGTCAGGAATCTCCGACACCGAATATCGTCGCCCGGGCCCACGTCCCGTCATTCACCAGGCCGGTCGCCTCTTCCCTGGCGAACTGTTCGACCTGAAAGACTGCGCGCGGCGATTCCGCTTCCGATTGCATGGTCAGGAACAGTTGGCGGCACGGGACCGGCTTTCGGATTGCGGTGGCCATCAGCGTGCGGCCTTTGACCTCGCTCGCAACGCAGGAGAACGGCAGGATGCTGTGCAGCGAGCCGGTCGCGACGGTGTGCTTGATCAGCGTCAGCGAGTCGAGCTGAAGCTCGACGCGTAGCCGCGTGCGTGTCTTCGCTGCCGCCGCATCGATCGCCGTGCGCAAACCGTGGCTCTCGCCGGGCAGGACGAGCGCGAGTTCGGCGATCTTGCGAAAGTCGATCGCGCCGGTGCGCGGCGAGCCCGCCGCGCTGACGACGACCAGTTCGTCATCGAGCAGACGTGCCGCGTTCAGGCTCGCAGGCGTGGGCCCATACAGCACCGCAGCATCGAGTTCGCCGCGCTTCATCATCGCCAGCAAGTGCCCGGAACCCGCCTCGACGATCTGGAGCCCGATCTTCGGCGTCTGTCTCACGACGCGCTGCAACAGCGCCGGTCCCAGCAGGCCGATCACCGAGGATGGCATGCCGAAGACGACTGCGCCCTCGGTCTCGCCCGGCAGAGAGCGGATCTCGTAGAGCGCGTGCCCGACCTGCCGTAGCGGTCCGGCGATCCTGACGCGCAGCGCCTCACCGGCTTCGGTCAACTGCATGCCGCGATAGCCGCGCGTGAACAGCTCGACGCCCAGCTCCTCTTCGAGTAGCCGCATCTGCCGGCTCAACGAGGGCTGAGCGATGCGCAGCCGCTCGGCGGTGCGCGTCAGAGAGCCCATCTCCGCGATCTGCAGGAAGTAGCCCAATCGGCGAAAATCCGCGATTTCCTCAACTCCAAGATATAGCAATCGGCTATGTCATATGGACAGACATTGTCTTTGGTTACGCGCTGGCAGGCGCCTATTCAAGCGGTCGAACGACGCGGAGCGGCAACGAAGCCGCCGGTTCGGGAGCGGCCGGTTGAAGGTAGGCGTGATATATCCGCAGACGGAGCTCGGCGGCGATCCGCGGGCGTTCGACGCGGTCGTGCGCGCGACCGAGGCGATCGGCTACGATGCGTTGGCCATGTTCGACCACGTCGCGGGCGCGGTGCACGAAGGGCGTGAGCCGCCGCTGCGGGGACCTTACACCGAGCGCGATCCGTTCCACGATCCACTGGTGGCGTTCGGCTATGCGACTGCGATAACGAAGCGCATCGAACTGGTGACCGGCGTGCTGGTGCTGCCGCAGCGCCAGACGCTGCTCGTGGCACGCCAGGCGGCCGACGTGGCGCTGCTCTCCGGCGGACGGCTGCGGCTCGGCGTCGGCGTGGGCTGGAACTACACCGAGTTCGACGCGCTCGGGCAGGATTTTCATGTCCGCGGGCAGCGCATGTCCGAGCAGATCGGGCTGCTGCGCCGACTGTGGAGCGAACCGGTGGTCCAGTTCAACGGCGCTTTCGACCGAGTGGACCGGCTGGCGCTCAACCCGCGACCCGCCGCGCCGATCCCGATCTACTGCGGCGGCGTGTCGGACCCTGCCTATCGCCGCGCGGCCAAGCTGGCGGACGGCTTCATCTTCGGCGGTGATCCCGAGCGTGTGATCGCGGCGTGGCGCACGATCCAGGGATACCTCGCCGAGGAAGGGCGTGATGTTTCGAGCTTCGGCGCGGACTACCAGTTCCCCGACGGTAGCGACGTGCAGGCGTCGGTCGATCTGGTGCGCCGGTGGCAGGACGCCGGCGGCACCCACTACGCCGTGCGGACGATGAAACTCGGGTTCCGCTCGGCGCAAGAACACATCGATCACATCGCCAAAGTGTGCGCCCGGCTTGGCTGAGATGGAGGACTTTCGCCGGATGTCAGGCGCTTATGAGAACGCGGTGGTGCTGGTTACGGGAGCCTCGACCGGACTCGGCAGGGCGATCGCCTCCGGCGCCGCGCAAGCGGGCGCGAGGGCGGTCGTCGTCAACTTCGCGCGCAGCTCCAATGAGGCAGAGATCACCGCCGGTCTTGTCCGTGAGGCCGGTGCGGAGGCCGTGCTGGCGCAGGGCGACGTCGGCGTCGATGAGGACTGCGTGCGGATCGCAGCCGCCGCGAACCCGTTCGGCCGGATCGATGCGCTGTTCAACAATGCGGGCGTCAGCCGCTCGGGCGGGTTCGGCGAACTCGAGGCCGACGATTTCCTCGAGGTCTACCGCGTCAACGTCGTGGGCGCTTACCAGATGATCCGCGCCGCGCGGAGCTTGCTCGAGGCCGCCGGGCAAGGCGCGGTCGTGAACACCTCGTCGCTGGCCAGCGTCACCGGAAGCGGCTCATCGCTCGCTTACACGGTCTCGAAAGGCGCGCTGAACACGCTCGGCAGCGCGCTCGCCCGGACGCTCGCACCGTCGATACGGGTCAACACGATCTGCCCCGGCTTCATCGACACCGACTGGTTCGCCAAGCACGATCCCTCGGGCGGCGCGGACAGGCTGCGCGAACACATCCGCACATCGACCGCGCTGCAGGCGGTCTCCAGGCCCGAGGATGTGGCGGACGCCGCGCTGTTCCTCGGATCGCACGCAGCGCGTCACATCACCGGAGAAACCCTGATCGTCGATGCCGGGCTGCGCCTCGGCCGCTCGAACTGAACGTCCCTGCTCGAAAGGAGAGCCCCATGGCCACGATCATAGAAGCCGGACTGAAGTCAGAGGCAATCAAGCCGGACATCGGCGCACGCGTGTTCAACACCAAGGACGAGTTGCTCGGCGGCGATCTTGCGGGCGAAATCATGGACCTGCTCGAACAGCGCGGCGTGCTCGTGTTTCCGCGGATCGATTTCAGCGACGAGGAACACGTCGCGTTCACCCGAACGCTGGGCACGTTCGCGCGCGAACTGCGCGGCGAGGACATCTACAAGGTCACGCTCGACACCGGCCAGAACGCCACGGCCGAATACCTGAAGGCCGCGTTCTTCTGGCACTTTGACGGCTTCATGTCGCCGATGCCGATCCGCGCCAGCCTGCTCGCGGCCAAGGTACTCTCGGAGCCCGGCACCGGCGATACCGAGTTCGCCAACACATACGCCGCCTATGAGGCGCTGTCTGACGAGGACAAGCGCCAGCTGAAGGGGCTAATCGCCGTGCACGCGCTCGCCGCCACCCAGCTCGATCTCACGCCCGAACCGAGCTTCGCGCAGTGGCAGGAATGGCGTGCGGTCGGCCGCAAGGAACTGCCGCTGGTGTGGGACCACCGCTCGGGCCGCAAGTCGCTGGTGATCGGCAATTCGGCGCACAACATCCTGGGCATGGACCCGCTCGACGGCGAGGAGCTGCTAATCCGGCTGCGCGACTTCGCGACGCGGCCCGAGTTCAGCTACCGGCATGAGTGGCAGGTCGGCGATCTGGTGATGTGGGACAACACTGGCTCGCTGCACCGCGCGACGCCTTATCCGCTCGACAGCGGACGCATGCTCCATCGCACCAAGCTCGAAGGCGACGAGCCGATCGCGTGACGGTCGGCTGCCGCACCGAGCTCTCAGCAAAAGGATTGATGACGTGAACAAGGTTGCATTGGTAACGGGCGCCGCCGCGGGAATCGGCGCCGGGATTATGCGCCGGCTCGCGAAGGACGGCATCGCGATCGGCGTGCTCGATCTGACCGAGGAGCGCGCTGCGAAAACGGTCGCCGACATCGAAGCCGCTGGCGGCAGGGCGATGGCGCTGGGCGCAGACATCTCGGATCGCGGGCAAGTGACCGCCGCGGTGGAGCGCCTGCGCGCGGCGTTCGGTCCGATCAACATTCTCGTCAACAACGCCGGGATCACCGGCTTCGTCCCGTTCCTCGAGCTGACCGACGAGGAATGGGACACGATGCTGCGGATCAACCTCAAGGGCACTTTCATCGTCACCCAGGTCGTGATCCCCGACATGATCGCGTCGCAGTGGGGCCGGATCATCAACATCTCCTCATCGAGCGCGCAGACCGGTGCGGCCAAGATGGCGCACTATTCCTCGTCGAAGGGCGCGATGATCGCGTTCACGCGGACGCTCGCGCAGGAGTTCGGCGAACACGGCATCACCAGCAACACGATCCCGCCGCGCTTCGTGCACAACACCGAGATGTCGGTCGCCTCATTCGAACGCGACGATATGCGTGAGAAGTTCCAGGCGATGGTCGATGCCGGGCCGATCCGCCGCCACGGCGAGCCCGAGGACATCGCCGGCGCTGCGGCATGGCTCGCGTCGGACGAGGCCGGCTATGTCACCGGCCAGGTCATCGGAGTGAACGGCGGCCGGTACATCTGAGCCACCTCCCACATCCGCAACGCCAGGAGCCAGCCGCCGTGATTTCGCCCGACACGCTATCGTTCGGTTACATCTATGATTTGCGCAATCCCGCTCAGTGGCGTCGCCCCTGGGTCGAGCACTACGCGGACACGCTCGACTTCATCGCGTGGAGCGAGAGCGCGGGTTTCACCGGAGCATGGATCCCCGAACATCACATGGCGGACGACGGCTACGTCCCTTCGCCTGCTGCCGTGCTGGGCGCGATCGCGGCACGTACCGACCGCATTCGCATCGGCACCGGGGTCGCGCTCGCGCCGCTGCACCATCCCGTGCGGTTTGCCGAGGAAGCCGCGTTGCTTCAGATCCTGTCCAACGGCCGTCTCGAGGTCCAGCTGGCGATCGGCTACCGCTCGCGCGAGTCGGCGATGTTCGGCGTCGATTTCCGGAAGCGCGGCCGAATGTTCGACGAGTTCCTCGAGATCGTCACGCGGCTGTGGGCGGGCGAAACCGTGGACTTCGATGGCGCGCATTTCCAGGTGCGCGGCGCACGGATCATGCCGCCTCCGCAAACGCCGATACCGCTCTACATCGGCGGCTTCGCCGAGAAGGCGCTCGAGCGCGTCGCCAAGTATGGCGACGGCTATTTCGGCGATCCGCGCTCGAACACGCTCTACCAGGACAAGCTTCGCGCGGCAGGACGAGACCCCGCGTCGGCCCGCATCCGCATCCCGGCGCTGTTCACCGCGGTCGCGCACGACACCGCCGCAGCGATGGACGAGCTTGCGCCGTTCTTCCACCACGTGAACAACAGCTACGGCGAATGGAACCACGAGGACAAGGCGGAAGCAGGCACGCCGCCGATTGCGCCGATGAGCCTGGAGGCGTTCAAGTCGAGCGATGCGTTCGAAGTGCTCACGCCGGGGCAAGCGATCGATAAGTTCAAGGCGCTTCGCTCTCGCGCCCCGCTCGAGCACGTGATGCTCGCGGTGCCGGCCGGCATGCCTCCGAGCGACTTCAAACGGTACGCAACGATTTTCGCCGAGGAGGTGATTCCGGCGTTTGCGTGAACAGTCGCGGTGCCTCCGAGCCCCATACAAATCCGTGTAAGGACAACCGACATGCCAGCTTATCTTATCGTCATTCGAAACGAACCCGTCCGTGACGAAGCCGAAATGGCGGAGTATCAGCGCCAGACCCGGCTGATCCCGCCTAGCGTTCCGATCAGGCCAAAGGTGGTCTACGGCGCTCTGACACCGGTCGAGGGAACGCCGCCAGACGCCGTCGTGATGGTGGAATTCGACACGGTGTCAGATGCGCAGGCCTGGTACGGCAGTCCGGGCTACCAGGACGCGGTTGCACACCGCCTCAACGCGGCCGACTACACCTCGTTCATCGTCGAAGGACTGTGACTCGCGCTCTAGCCTAGATCTGCCTCGAGAGCGGGCAATCGATCAGCCGCATTCGAACATTACGCGGGCGTTGACCGCAGGAGACTCTCGATGATCACCGTCCATCACCTCACCAATTCGCATTCGCACGTCGTACTCTGGCTGCTGGAGGAACTTGGCGTTCCTTATGAGATCGTCCTGCACCGGCGCCAGGAGAACGGCCGCTCGCCGCAGAGCCTGCGTGACATACATCCAGCCGCCAAGTCGCCGACAATTGAGGACAACGGCATTGCCATGGTCGAATCGACGGGTGTGTTACTCTACCTGCTTGAGACTTATGGCGAGGGGCGGCTTCGTCCGGCACCGGGCACGGCCGATGCGATGCGCTTCTACCAATGGCTGACTTATATCGAAGGCTCGGCCAAAGGCCCAACGATGCAGTTCATGCGCCTGGCCATGACCCCGACCGACGAGGCGACACGCGAGATGGTGTCGCAGATCACCGCGACAGTTCTCGGCCAGATCGAGGCCGCATTGGAGGGCACCGAAACGATCGTGCCTGGGCTCTTCACTGCCGCGGACATCCAGCTGGCCTTTCTAGAGGAATTCCTCGAGGGCCTGGGGCAGATTGGCAATTGGCACAACATGCAGGCGCATCTCCTTCACATGCGCGCCCGCGACGGATACAAGCGCGCCGAAGCCAAGGGAGGCGAGGTCGGCCTGAACGATCTGTTTAATTCGCTGCGACGCTGACTTGAATTAGGGATGCCCACCAATGCCAGAGACGGTCTTGCTTGAGGCTAACCTCGCAGGCAGAAATCCGTATTTGTCAGCGCGATAAATGGTGGAAACCGGAATGGCCGGTTTGCGGCCATCAGGCAGCATTTTATCCATTCGTTCATGCATGAGTGCCGCAGCCCGGCTGTGCAGAGAAGTCAGAAGGCGCCTAGAAAGCACTGAGAAGATCCCCGCGCGCCGGGGATCGCGTCGGGCGGACGAAGAACTCGCTCAGCGACCGGGCAAACGGTAGCGTGAGGGTAATCGCCGGTGCCCGCCGTGCGTCGGAGATGGTCGTGGTGGCGAAGCTGTTCTTCTCATACTCGCACAAGGACGAAGACCTCCGGGACGAGCTAGAAATGCATCTGGCGATGTTGAAGAGGCAGGGACTGGTGGACGCCGTTCACGATCGGCGGATCACGGCGGGCGCCGAGCTAGACGCGGCCATCGATGGCTACCTGGAGGAGGCGGACGTCATTCTCTGCTTGGTCAGCCCGGACTTCCTCGCGTCCGACTACTGCTACTCCCGCGAGATGGAGCGCGCCCTGGAGCGCCACCGCGCGGGCGACGCCCGCGTGATCCCGGTGATCCTCAGGCACTGCGACTGGCGAAGCACGCCGCTCTCGGGGCTGCGGGGCACTCCGCGCGACAATCGGCCCGTGAAGGCGTGGCCCGATCGTGACGAGGCCTGGCTGGACGTGGCAAGGGACATCCGGCAGGCATTGGCGGACAGCGCCGGGGCCTCGCCGCCCAATGCCGCGGCGCCTCGCAGTGCCACGCCTAGTCCTGCGGCACCTACGCCGCCGCTCGCCCTGCGTCCGCGCTCCTCGAACCTCGCCGTCACGCGCGAGTTCACGGACCTCGATCGCGACGAGTACCTCCGGCAGAGCTTCGACTTCCTTGCCGAGTTCTTCGCCAACTCGCTCGACGAGGTCCGGGCGCGCGCGGACGGCGTGGAGGGGGCGATCCGGCATCTCGACGCGAACCGCTTCACCGCGTCGGCATACAGGCACGGGCGGAAATTGGCGGCGATCACAGTGTTCGTCGGCGGCGGGATGTCGCGGTCGGGCAAGACGATCAGCTTTCACCTCTCGGACGACGGGGCCACGAACACCTCGAACGGCAGCTTCCATGTGGCGGAGGGCGAGCGCGAACTCGGCTTCAAGGGCCTGTTTGACCCGTACGGCGGCTCACGCGATACCCTGAGCGGGCGGGAGCACGTCGCGGAGCGGATTTGGGGTGCCTTCATCGAGCCGCTCCAGCGGCAGCGCTGACTCGCAGCGCGGAGCCGGAGGGCGGGGCACGTTTGGCCGAAACCGCGCGCGTGGGATGGCCAGCGGACTCGGCCAGTCAGCGGACGCGCCCTGGATGGCGGTCGTCGGCGGTCGCGTCGGCTGATGCGGCGCGCGTGGGGCGGCAGTCCGGATCGTCAGGTGATCGCGGCAAGCGTTTCCGCCGCGGCGCTGGTGGTCCGCCGCTGCGCGTAGAGCGACAGGTTGGCGTTAGAGCGGTCTGAGTCTTTGCGGCCGCGAAGCCGTAAGGCAGCTGGCGACCCACAATACGCCGTTCCGATCCAGCGTTCGGTATGTCGGCTTACGCCGAAAGCTGCCGGTTAGGCTGCGCGAAGCGGCGGGTCGGAAATGCACCCGCTACCGGCCATTCGGCTGGGCGCAACCTGACCCCGAAAACCGACGTTGGTTCAGGAACTCTCGATTGACACGGATGGTGGGTCTCAACTGCATACGCCATCACCCCGTGACCTCGACAATGACGGTGCGCGCCTTCACGATCGCGGCGGCGGTCGTCAGCTTACCAGCCTGGATGTCGTTGGCAAAAGCCATGAGCCGTTCGCCCGAGGCCGACCCGGTTTCCGGGACTTCGGCGACATGCACACCGTGTCCGCGCGCAATCGCTTCGTCCCAAGCGATTCGCACGGCGGCCCAATAGTCCTTGCTCGCTGCCCAATATGCGTCCGCAGCTTTTACTTCGTAGCTGCTGTCGCGGACATAGGAGTTGAGCACAGATTCCTGCACAAACGGCACGATCTTCGCGTCCGCGGCGGGGCCGTCCGGACCCATCTTGATATTGTCCTGCCAGTGGATCCAGCCGGTTGGGCTGGGCGAATGGCGGTTGATCCCGAGATATCGGTCGTAGGGTGGGTGCCGCACCGCGTCGCGCCTTGCGAGCGGCCGCCACGTCCAGTTGCTGCGCCAGCGCCGCACGCCTCCTTCGCTGGTCCATTCGCCCCAGCCGCCGTAACGGGGTGAGTCGTCGGTCTGCCATACCGTCTGCGACCATCGACCGGCGCGCATCGCGGCCGGCACCGGCTCGAGGTTCCATTGGCCCTTGCCGGCATAGACTAGCACGTCGGTCGGCTCGTAGGTCCAGTCCTGCCGCCAATGCTTGATGACCATCGTTTTCTTGTCGTCGCCGGTGACGACGAGCAGATGCTGGAGGACGATGCGCTTGCCCGTATCCTCGATCACGCGGACGCTTTCGTGACCGCCTGAGATCTTCGCCGGAATGGGTGAGTAGTCGGCGCGCCACGGCGTCGTCTCGCGAAAATCGAACGTCACCTTATAGTCGCCGGCCATCGCGAGGATCGAGGCGCGATCGGCGTCGAATTGCGCGGCGCTTTTTGTGGCGACCGGGCCGTCCGCATAGGCGACGGCTGCGGGGAGCGCGGTCAGCGACAGCGCGGCGAGCAGGGCAAAACGGAAAGCCTTGATGGTCATGGTGAAATCCCTTCTCAAAAGCGTAGCGTCAGCGAGGCGCTGACGTTGCGGCCGGGCTGCGTGTAGGCATCGGTGACGGTGGAGAAGCCGCTCAATCCGCCGACGTCGCTCCACCAGGCGTATTTCTTGTCGAACAGGTTGAACACGCCGACCCGCAAAGTCGCGAAATCGCCGACCGCGACGAAGGCGGTGGCATCGGCGATGGTGAACGCACCGGGACGGAAACAGGCGGACGAGACCACCGGGTTGATGATGCTCGGCGCGGTCACGTTGCAGTTGTTGTTCACGTCCGCCGCCGCCTTCCTCGCACTGTGCGTGACGATGATCTGCCCACCGAAGCGATTGTCCGGTGCGCGGTAGCCGATCCCGCCGACGATCTTGACCGGGTCAACGCTGTTGAGCGGCGTCTCAACCCCGCCGCTGGTTGCGCGGCCATGGGTGTAGGACGCGGCAAGCGACGCGGTGAAGCCGCCTACTCGCGCCTCGGCCTTGCCCTCCGCGCCGGTAATCTCGACCCGGCCGAGATTCTGATACTGGAACTGCATCAGCCCGCCAGACGAGAAGCCCGCCACCGTCAGGTCGATGAAATTGCGATACCAGCCGCCGAACCCGGTGACGCTTCCGGTGACCTTTGCGCCGCCCAGATCGACCTCGCGCAGGCGGATGCCACCTTCAACCGTCTGGCTAGTCTCCGGCTTGAGGTTCGGGTTGGCGATCGCGGTGTAGCCCGACGCGATGTTGGTGAAACCGGTATTAACCTGGCTCGGCGACGGCGCCTTGAAGCCGGATGCATAATTGGCGAACACGCCGAACGTGGGCGTGATCCAGCCGATCGCGCCGAACTTGGGCGAGCCGCGCTGGCCGCTCTGATCGGTGACCGGAAGGATGTACGCCGCGTCCTTCTTGGCGCTCAGGCTGTAATGGTCGAAGCGCAACGCGGGGTAGAGGAACAGCCGCCCATCGCCGATATTGACCTCATCCTGCACGAAGACCCCGGCGAGAACTTGGTCGGTGTCGGGAAAGGCCTTGGTCGGGAAGGTTTCGCCGAAGGGCGGCACGGTGCCATCGCGCAGGCCAGTCTGCCGTGTCCATGACGCATCGCCACCGACGACGATCCGCTGACGGATCGTGCCGGTGCCGAAAGCCGCCTCGACCTGGCCGTTGAAGCCGTAAACGCGGTTGTCGAACAGATTGAGCCGGTTGCGGTCAGCCGAGATGTTGCGATCCTCAGCCGAAAACTCGCTCGTCTTGCTTTGCTGCCAATAGACCGCCCAATTGGCACGATCGACCAGCCCTCCCGACCCGCTGTAACGATGATCGAGGCTGAAGCGGTTGCGCTTCGTCGTGTCGAACGCGGTCAGGCCGATCGTGCTGCTCGCGGCGAGCGGGGGCACGGCGACGGCGCTATAGGCAATGGTCGAGACGTCGCGGTCCTGATGATCGAAGGTCAAGCGGATGCGGTTGGCATCGTTGGGCGCCCATACCAGCTTGCCCAGCACGGCGTTTGAATTGATGTCCTGCGGATTCGGCGTGGTGCGCGTGATATTGGGCGCATCGTTGGTGCCCCTATTGTCCAGCTCGCGGTAATCGCGGCGGGTATAGGCAAGGAGAAACGACAGGTCGCCTTGCCGTCCGGCGAGCGCCGCGCCCTTGGCCCAGCCTTGGTCCGCGCTGGAATACCCAAGTCGCGCGCGACCGCCGACTTGCTGCCCCGGGCGGAGGAAATCTTCCGGATCCTTGGTGACGAAGCTCACCGCGCCAGCCAGCCCGTCGCTGCCATACAGCGCCGAGGCCGGGCCGCGCAAAATCTCGATCGATTTTAGCAGACCGAGATCGGCATAGTCGCCCCGCCCGGTCGCCTGCGCGCCGAAGGCGAAGGCGTCGGGCAAGCGGATGCCGTCAGTTTGGATCAGCACGCGATTGCCGTCGAGCCCGCGAATGTTGAATCCTGCGTTGCCGTCGCGCCCGGTCGAGCCGAGCGCGGCGGTGAAGCGCGACGGCTGGCTGCGCACCGACACGCCGGGTTCGAAGCGGACGAGGTCCTTGATGTCGTCGGTCAGCGTATCCTCGATCTGCCGCGCGTCGATCACCGTAACGGTCACCGGCGCATTGACGACCTTGATCGGCGAGCGCGTGGCCGTGACGGTGATATCGTCGGCGTGGCTCTGCTGTTCAGCGTCTGCTGGCGCAGCAGCGTTGGCAGGCTCACTCTTCGCCATCGCCGCTACCGGCGTGATCGCGATCGTAACAGCCAATATCGAAGCGGTGCCAATCCCCCACTCCCCACCCAATCCATTTCTCATTCTGCCACCCCATATTTGCGAACGACTCGCATTAGCACGGCGACAGGTGGAGGATCGCTGCTGGTGGGTCAACTGCTATTGCGAAGCGTTCTTATAAACTATAGGGGATTTGTCGCGATGAAGAGATAAAGGGTGAGCGTGCGGATGTCGGGATTTCAGGGACTGGTGGGACCACTTGTGTTTCTGGCGGGAATAACCGCGGCGTCCCAAGCGCTAGCGCAGGCCGACGTCAAACCGCCCATGCCGACAACCACAGATGGCGACGACATCATCGTCACGGGTAGTGTTTATCGCGGCGAGGTGTCGTCGGGCGGTGCCCGGATCGACGCCGAAGTAAAGGATCTGCCGCTATCGATCAGCGTCGTCACCGATGCCTTGATCCGTGACCGTCAGGTGCGCAACTTGCGCGAACTGTCCGAAAACGTCGCTGGCGTGCGCAGTCGCGCCAGCGGATCGGGCGCGTTCACCGTCGATTTCACGATCCGCGGGCTGCAAGGCGGCAACGGATCCGTGGTCGCGGTCAACGGCTTCCGCTTCGAGAATTTCTCCGCCGGATTCGACCCGCAGGCGGTCGAGCGGGTTGAATTCCTCAAAGGCCCGGCTTCGGTGCTGTATGGTGCATCGGGCGCCCTGTCCGGCCTCGTCAACATCGTAACTAAGACGCCCAGATCGGACACCTTCGCGGTGTTCGACGTGACCGGGGGGCTGCCCGGCTATGGCCGCGCAACCGCTGACATCAACCTTCCGCTGAGCGACACGCTGGACTCGCGCACTAACGCGGCGCTGACGCGCGAAAACGTCACCAACGCTTTTCGCGACATCAACGAGCAGTTCTTTGCGCAGTCGCTGCGCTGGCATCCCGGCGGCGGACTAACGGTGGTCGCCGATGGCAATTATTTCCACGCGATACAGCCGTCGCGCGAGGCGACGACCTATCCCTCCCTCACCCGCTTCCTGGACTTCCCGACGGACTTCAAGCTCGGCGAGCCGTGGGACCGCAACGAGAATACGGGCTTTGGCGGGCGGCTGGATATCAGCTGGAAGGTCGCGCCCGGGCTGACGCTGCGCCAGGGCGTCAATTACCAGAACTACCGCGAAGACGATTATGACAGCGCCTTCTATCAGGATAGCGGTGACCTGTTCCTGTCGCCCAATGTCATCAATCGCAGCGCGCGGCGCGGCCTCGGCAAGACCAACTACCTCGTCAGCCAGAGCGAGGTGCGCTGGACGTTCAAGCTCGGGCCGACCGAGCACAAGCTGCTCGGCGGCTTCGAATATGGCCGGGAAAACCAGGGCGGGTCATGCTGTGACGGCGCGCCGGTCACACCGCTCGACCTGTCGAACCCGGTCTATGGCGCGCCGCGTCCGGTGCTCGGCCTGACACAATATTTCCGCAACACCATCCGATCGAAGGCCTTCTACCTTCAGGATTTCATCAGCATCGGCCGGTTCCGCGTGCTGGCCGGATTGCGCAATGACGACACGACCTCGACCAGTGGCTATTGCGACCTGACGGTGGCCGGCTGCCCGAGCGATCCCGTCGTCGCCAATCTCGGCAGCGCGCACAAGACCGCACTATCGCCCCGGCTCGGTGTGGCATGGCAGCCGACCGACCGGACGACCTTGTTCGTTTCCTGGTCCAAGTCGTTCAACCCCAACACATCGCTCGATCGCAACAACAAGCTGCTCGAGCCGGAACGCGGCATTCAATATGAAATCGGGCTGCGGCAGGAATTGCTCGACCCGGGCAAGCTGACGCTCTCGCTGTCGGTGTTCGACCTCACGCGCCGCAATATCGCGGATTGCGACCCGACCTTCCCGGATTGCTCGCGCTCGGTCGCGATCGGCGAGCAGCGGATCAAGGGCGCGGAGGCTGAACTCAGCGGCAAGCCGGTCGACTGGCTCGATCTGCTCGCCACCTATGCCTATCTCGACGGCAGGGTGACGGAGAGCGACTTCGCCATCAGCGGCATCCCGGTCGGCAGCAAGCTGCCAGAGGCCGCGCCGCACAGCGCCAGCCTGTTCGCCAAGGCCGCGCTCACGCCTTTGGGGCTGGATGCGCTGTCCGTTTCGACCGGCATCTATTATGTCAGCGCGCGGCCGGGCCGGGATTATTTCTCGAACTTCTTCGCCGGTCCCTATGCCGATCCGCTGCGCGAACTGCCCGGCAGCACGCGCGTCGATCTGGGGGCCTATTGGGATGTCAGCAAGCGCCTTCGGCTGCAAGCGAACATCACCAACCTGTTCGACGTCCCCGTCTACGAGCCGGTCAATCTCGGCTTTGCGCGCTCGCTGACGCGGCGCGGGACGATCGGGGCGCGGATCAGCCTTTGATGCGGGACGTGCCGGACGACATTGCGTCGTGAACAGGACGCGCCGGGTAGCGACGCTTACCCATCGCTATGTCGGGCTGATCCTCGCGCTGTTCCTGACGATCGTCGGCCTGACCGGCGCGGCGATTGCCTGGAACGACGAACTCGAACGTGTCTTCGCACCCAGCTTGTTCGTGCTTGCTCCCGACGCGGCGGCGCGGCCGCCGCTCGATCCCTTCGCCCTGCGCGATGCCGCCGAACGCGCGATGCCGGGATATGCGATCAATGGCGTCGATTTCACGCGACGGCCGGATCAACCGGCATTCTTCCAGGTGGAGGCTCGCCCCGGTGGCAAGGAGCCACGCAACACTGAAATTGCGCTCGATCCCGCATCCGGTCGGCTGGTCGGTGCGCGGCGGCATGGCGATCTCACCCAGGGCACGATCAATCTGATGCCCTTTATCTACGATCTCCACGATTCACTGGCGATGGGCGATACCGGCGTGTTGATCCTCGGCATCATCGCGCTCCTGTGGACGGTCGATTGCTTTGTCGGCGCCTATCTGACTTTCCCGGTGCGCGCCGCTTCTGCCCGCACGGCTGCACGGTGGTGGAGGTCCTGGCGCAAATCGTGGCAGGTGCGCCGCGCCTCTCCGTTCAAGCTGACGTTCGACCTCCACCGCGCGGGCGGCCTGTGGCTCTGGCTACTGCTCTTCATCCTTGCCTGGTCAAGCGTCAGCTTCAACCTGCCGGCTGCCTATCAGTTCGTGATGGCGCCGCTGTTCGGGTCTCAGGTCGAAGAACCGGCACCCCCGCCTCGCGATTCGAAGGCGCGCCCGCGGCTGGACTGGCGTGCTGCACACGGCATGGCGCGCGCCGCCATTGCGCGTGCCGCTGCGCGCGAGGGGTTTTCGATCCGATCAGAGAGGCTGATGTTCTACGATCCGGGGACGCACAGCTATGCCTATCGGATAAAAAGCGACCGCGATCCCGGCAAG
>CAJCHR010000013.1 GCA_903970225.1 Actinobacteria bacterium 21-64-8
CGCGGTGCTGCCACCAGCGGCCGTTCGACCAGTAGCCGTGGCCCGGATAGAACCGACCCTCGACCCACGCACCCGGCCCGGGACCGCGATCCCAGCCCCCGCCGTTCGGACGGCAGTGACCATGCGGCCCGCGGTGCATGCCGCGACCGCAACCATCCGCCGCCTGCGCAGGCGCGGTCACGGCCATAAGCGTGCCGATCGTGACGGCACCTATCAGAAACTTTTTCATGACAACCTCTTATCTGTCCCCCGGTACGGATCGTGCACCGGCACGGGGTTAAACCCCCGAACGCGCGATCGGCGCCCGGAGACGACAAAAAGTTACACAGAGAAACGGCCGCTGAACGGAACCATTTGCGGTTCAGTTGTCGGAGCCCTTGCGCGCCATCTCGAAGCTGTAGCTGATGTGGCCGACGTGGCCGTGCAGTCCGAAGTCGTGGATGGTGCTCTTGTCGGTGATTGCGCCGATCCGCGCATCGACATCGTCGATCGTCCATTCCGGCTGGTAGACGCCGTCGGTCTCGGCAATGAACACACGCGCCACGCGGCCGGCAATCGCGGCGACCATCTCGCCCGAGAGAGAGCAGTTCTCATGCACCAGCCAGCCGACGGTGGGAGCAACCAGTTCGGGCTGCATCGGCGGGTACTGCGAGATGTCGATGCCGTCCGCCATGCGCGTCACCGCGCTGGGCACGATCACGTTGACCTTGACGTCGTGCGGCTCGCCTTCGAGCGCGGCGACATTGGCGAGGCCGATCATGCTCGATTTGGACATGCCGTAGTTTACGCAGCGCAAGTTGCCGTAGATCCCGCCGATCGAGCTGGTCAGCACGATCCGGCCGTAATTCGCATCGAGCATGAACGGAAACGCGGCCTTTACCACGTTGAACGCGCCCAGCATGTGGACGTCGAGCACCGCCTGGAAATCCTCGTAGCTGATGTCGCGTATCGTGCCGTAGCGCACGTTGCCGGCGTTATGGATCAGGCCGTCGATCCGGCCCCACGTATCGATCGCGGCCCCGACGATCGCGGCGGCGCCTTCGGGCGTGGCGACCGAATCGCGGTTGGCGATCGCCTCGCCGCCTGCAGCGCGAATCGCCTCCGCGACCTCTTCGGCGGGATCGTCGAGGATCGTGTCGCCCTTGATCGAGCCGCCGAGATCGTTGACCACGACCTTTGCGCCGAGCGAACCCAGAAGCTCGGCATAGCTGCGCCCGAGCCCGCGGCCGCCGCCCGTGATCACCACCACGCGGCCATCGAAACGCAATTCGCTCATCGACTGTCTCTCCTGCTGATCGGCCGGGCTTAGAACCGATTCCAGGTTGACGGCAACAGCCAGACCCTCTCAAGTTTGATCAGTTGTTCAGCGGGCGCCGACGGCGATCGTCGGGCGGGACGGGAGAGGAAAAGCATGCTCAAACCATCGGGGCGTTACACGTCGCCCAGCCCCTCGACGGCTGCCGAAGGCTGGACGCTCGAGCGCGTCACCCCCGCGAGCCGGCTTTATGCGGCGAACGGCATCAGCACCGGTGCCGACGGGCGGATTTACGTCGCACAAGTGGCCGGAAGCCAAGTCAGCGCGGTCGATCCCGACACCGGCGCGATTCAGACGATCAGCCCGATCGGCGGCGGCATCACCGGTCCCGACGACCTCGTGTTCGACGAGAACGGCGATCTGTACTGCACCGAGATCACCACCAACAAGGTCTCCGTGCTGCGCGCCAACGGCACCAGCGAGATCCTTGCGGACGGCGTGATCGTCTCGAATCCGATCACCTATCACCAGGGCATGCTGATCGCGGGCGAACTTCGCATGGGCGGGCGCATCCTCGAGATCGATCGCTACGGCGGCGGCATCAAGCGCGTGATCTACGAAGGCGTGCCGATGGTGAACGCGTTCCAGGTCGGGCCCGACGGGAAACTCTACTTCCCCGCTCAGGGCGCGAACGAGATCTGGCGGATCGACCTTGCGGGCGGCGAGCCCGAAGTCGTGGCCAAGGACCTGGGCGTGCCGGACTCGGTGAAATTCCACCCCGACGGCTATATCGTCTCGACGCAGGTCGGCAGCGGGCAAGTGCTCAAGATCGATCCGCGTACCGGCGCCAAGGAAGTGCTCGCCGATCTTACCCCGGGGCTCGACAACGTGACCTTCGTCGGCAAGCGCACGTTCGTTTCGCACATCACCGGCTCGATCCACGAGATCGTCGCGCCGGGCGTGGCCAAGCCGCTGATCGACAAGGGCTTCGAATGGCCGATGGGCCTTGCGGTGGATCCCGCGGGCACGCTGTGCATCGCCGACGGAATGTTTGCTTACGTAAGCCCCAAGGGTGGCGAGATGAGCCTGGCGGGCATGCTGTTCCTCGGCAATTTCCCCGGCTTCACCCGCGGGCTCGCGGCGGCGGGCACCAACGAGTGGATCGTCAGCACCGCAACCGGAACCGTTACCCGCTGGACCCCGGGTCATGAGCCTGAACTGCTTGCCGAAGGCCTCGAGATCGCGATGGGTGTCGCGGTGGCGGGCCGTACCGTGGTCGTTGCCGACGCCGGTGCGGGCCGCGTGCTGTCGGTCGAGAACGGCAACACGACCGAGCTCGCTTCGGGGCTCTCGAAGCCGACCGGCGTCGCGATCTCGGGCAGCGGCACGGTGTTCGTGTCGCAGCCGGACGAGGGAAGCATCGTCAAGCTGCGCGGCGGCAGGGCCGAGGTCGTGCTCGATGGGCTCGGCTGGCCCGAAGGCCTCGCGATCCGCGGCGACAAGCTTTACGCGATCGACACCGGCAAGAAGGAACTGATCGAGCTCGACCTCATCACCGGCGCGTCCACGACGCTGGCGAGCGGGCTGCCGGTCGGCACGCCTGCCGGCGTGCCCGCGCTACGGCTCGGCGGCGTCGGCGACATGTGCGGGCCGATGTGGTCGTTCACCGGCCTCGCCGCGGCGGACGACGGCACGATCTACATTTCGGGCGATGCCGAAGGCAGCGTGCTCGCGGTGCGGCCAGCCTGACACGAATTCACGGGAGACCAACGATGCTCAAACAAATCTGCTTCTTCAGGAAGCGGCCTGACATGACCATGGACGAGTTCATGGACTACTACGAAAACCAGCACTCGCAGCTGGCCAAGAAGAGCGGCGCGAAACCCGCGATCCCGAACGCGGTGCGGTATGTCCGCCGCTATCTGACGCCCGAAAAGAACCCGATCACCGGCGAAGTCCACGATTCGGGCTACGACTGCATCATGGAGATCTGGTGGAACAGCCGTGAGGACTTCGAGAATTCGCAGCGGATCATCAGCGATCCCGCGCGCATGCCGATGACCAAGGCCGACGAGGCGAAGCTGTTCGTCAGTCACGCCAATCCGGTGGCCACCTGTATCGAGTACGACTCGCCGATGGGACCGAATGGCGAGACCGGCGAAGTGGTGATCAAGTACGGAGACTAATCGTGGAGCCGGGGCTCGCGGCGCGAGCCCCTGCCTCACTCACCAGTTCTGGCGGACCCCGGTCGCATCCTCTTCCTTGAACACCGGGATCGCCTCGACGCCTTTCATCAGCACCAGTGGAATCTCGCGATCGGTCGACGCCTGGTACGCCGCATAGAACGGGTAGCATTCCACCATGTAGTCCCAGATTTTCTGGCGTTCGGCGGCTTCGGGTTCGCGCCAGCTGGCGCTCCAGGCCTGGCTGGCGATCTGGAAGGCGAGCGGGCTGCCGGACTGGAGATTCACATACCATTCGGGATGGGTTTCCGCGCCGCCCTTGGAGCCCACGATCACCACTTCGCCGGCATAGGCGCCGTAGCAGAGCGGGATGATGAAGGTCTTGCCGCTCTTGCGGCCGACGTGCTTGATCAGCACGTGGTAGCCGAAGGTCAGGCCGCCGACCGGGGTCAGATCGTCGATATGACCCACCGCGCCGCCGGTGCGCAGGTAGTTGTTGCGGTGCTCGGTCACCCAGTCCTTGCGCGCCTCGCGGATCGCCGCGGAACTTTCGTCGCTCATCTCATCTCTCCCCAAACCTGTTTCGCCGCCGATCTTCGCGCATCGCCGGGGTCAGGCCAAGCCCCATTCGGCCAAACCTCCTTCGGTGCGTTTGCATGGCCGTGCGAATAATGAGATAGCACGCCGTAATCCGTTCAAATCCTTCTGAGAGGTTCCCCATGGGTGAAATGGGCAAGATCGTCGAAGCCGTTGACGACCTGATCATGGCCGCTGTCGTTCCGCCCGAGGCGTATGTCTCGCCGGACTATGCCAAGGCTGAGCAGGAGAAGCTGTGGCGCAAGGTGTGGCTGCAGGCCGGCCGGATCGAGGACATTCCCGAGCCGGGCAACTTCATCACGTTCGACATCAACACCGACTCGGTTATCATCGTGCGTGTCGGTCCCGAGGAAGTGCGCGCCTATCACAACGTCTGCCCGCACCGGGGCCGCCGGCTGATCGATACACCGCCGGGCAAGCGCAACGCGGTCGGCAGCCGGCCCAACTTCATTTGCGGCTATCACGGCTGGACCTTCGATCTTGAGGGCAAGAACACCTTCGTCGAGCACAAGGACGACTGGAACGGCGCGCTCGGCTGTGGTCGCGGCGATCTGGGCACGGTCAAGGTCGATACCTGGGGCGGCTGGCTTTGGATCAACCTCGATCCCAATTCGGGCCCCCTGCGCGAATATCTCGAGCCTGCCGCCTCCCTGCTAGAGCCCTATCAGCTCCAGAACATGCGGCCGCGCTGGCGCAAATGGGTGATCTTCCAGTGCAACTGGAAGGTCGCGATGGAGGCCTTCTGCGAGACGTATCACGTCTCGACCACGCACCCCGAATTCATGGAGTTCGGCCAGTTCCGCGGCTGGGCACGCAACCAGGGCCTGCATTCGAACATCGGCTACGATGCCCCCAAGGGGCAGGAAGAAGATGCGGGCAAGCTGCGCCTTGGTACCGGTGAGGACCCGCGCATCACCACCGCGGAGATGCAGAACTTCACCTGGGCCAACGCCAACACCAACACCACCGAGACGCTGGTGGGCGTCGCCAACCGGCTGAAGGACGAGCTTCCCGAAGGCACGCCGCCGACCGAAGTCTCCAAGTACTGGATCGCAACCGCGCGCGCGGAAGACGAAGCGCGCGGCGTGATCTGGCCGACGATCGAGCCCACGCACACGCTGAAGGCCGGCACTGCATGGCAGATCTTCCCGAACTTCCAGATCGGTCACGCGGTCAACAACATGCTCTGCTACGATGCACGGCCGTACAACTCCGACCCCGACATGTGCATCTTCGAGGCGGCGGTCTACGAGCTGTACCCCGAGGGCGAGGCGCCCGAGACCGAGTGGACTTACACCGAGCCCGCCGACTGGCCGCCTGTGCTGCAGCAGGATTTCAACAACATGGCCGCGGTGCAGCAGGGCATGAAGAACGTCGGCTTCCGCGGCGCGCAGCCCAATCCGTACATGGAGCGCTCGGTGACGAGCCTGCACTACAACCTGTCGCGCTACATGGGCACGGGCACGCCGGTGACGATCGGCGCGGTGGATGACGTGCCCGGCATCGGCCACAACCATCCTGGCACCGACGCGCGATGAAGACGGCCGGCTGAACGGCTTAACGGTCGGCGCGAGTGCGCCGATTGCCGCTGTTACCTCCCCGCAAGCAGGGAGGATCACGGGAGAGAAACATGCCAGCGATGCCGCTCGCCCACCTCAGCTGGGCGATCGCCGACAATGCCGATCGCCCGGCGTGCGACGCGTTCTTCATGGACGTGTTCGGCGCCGAACCGGTGTTCGAGATCCGGATCACTCCGGAGAACGAGAATGCCGGGCTCGACCGCGAGGAGCGGCTGATGATGATCGGCGACACGATGATCGTCCCGATCGCCCCGGCCGGCGTCGGCGCGCAGGACGGTGCGCCGATCGGCGACATGCTCCGCCGCAGCGCGGGCGCGGACCGTTGGCTCGGCGTTGCGCTCAAGGTCGCGGACCTGGCGGCAGCGGACGCGTGGTTTCGCGCGAAAGGCTTCCGGCTCCACTACGATCCCGGGATGGAGGCGCATTACTTCCTGATCACCCGGGGGCAGGCAATGGGTCTGCGGATCGAGGTGCTGAAGCAGGATCTGCCCAACGATCCGCGCCAGCGCGCCGGCTGGAGCGCCGCGCGGTGGCGCGATACCCATCCGCTCGGAATCGAAGGGTTGCAGTCGGTCGCCGTCTCCGCACCCTCGATCGAAGCGGCGCGCGAGGTGTTCGGCGGCCGGTTCGAATGGCCCGAGATCGGCACGCGGCGTGTCGAAGGCGAAGACTGCATCGCCTTTGCGATGGGCGACACCGTGCTCGAGGCGGTGATGCCTTCATCGGACGATTCGCCGCTCGGACGACATTTGCGCGAAGTGCGGGGCATTTGCGCGGTGACCTTCAAAGTCCGCGATGCCCATGCCGCGGCCGCACACCTGACCGGGCGAGGGCTTCCCCTGATCGGCGACCCGGCTACCCGCGTCGCGATCGCGCCCGAAGCCGCGCATGGCCGGACGATCTGGCTTACCGACCGGGTGCCCACGGCTTACCCGCCGGCTGGCTCACGCCTCGGTGAGCCGGCCGAGTTTCCGGCGCTTACCGCGTAGTCGTCAGCGAACCCCGCCCTCGGCCAGCATCTTCGCCGCCGCGTCGCCGGTCCAGTCCTGCGTGCCGATGAACCGCCAGACTTCCTTGCCGCTCGCGTCATAGAACACCGAGGCGGGCAGCGACTGCAGCTGGTACTTGAACGAAAGCGCGGTGTCGGCGTCGAGCCACGGCGGCAGGTCGGCGCCACCTTTCTCCTTCAGGAACCCGGCCACCTTGTCAGTCTTGAGGTCCTGGGAGACGGTTACCACGCGCAGCTCCTGCGCGCGGTTCGTGGCCAGCTTGCCCAATGTCGGCAACTCCGCAACGCAGGGCCCGCACCAGGTGGCCCACAAATTGATCAGCACCGGCTTGCCCTTGAGCGAGGCGATGTCGAGCTTCTTGCCCGCCGCGTCGGAGACGGTGACCGACGGCAGAGCTTCGCCCTTGTGGCTGGTGTCGAGCGTGCCTGCGGCGGGCTCGGCCGCGGGTTCGGACCGCGCCGCCGCGGCCAGTTCGTGTGCGTCCGGTTGCGCGGGCGCATTGCTTTGCTTATCGCACCCCGCCACCGACAGGGCGCCGACGATAGCGCATAAGGAACCGAACAGCTTGGACGAGCGGGACGACAGCACAGGCAACTCCTCGGAAAACGGGGCCAATGCTATGTGGGGCGGGCGCTTTGCGGCGGGCCCCTCGGCCATCATGCGCGAGATAAACGCGTCGATACCCTTCGACAAGGCACTGTGGCGGCAGGATATCGCTGCGTCCAAAGCCCATGTCGCGATGCTGGGCGCGACGGGGATCATCGAGGCTGAGGACGCGCGCACGATCGCAGGCGGTCTCGATGCCGTCGCGGCGGAGTACGAAGCGGATGGAGTCCCCGAAGACTGGGACCTCGAAGACATCCACATGACCACCGAGAGCCGGCTCGCCGTGCTGATCGGACCGGTCGCCGGGCGGCTCCACACCGCGCGCAGCCGCAACGATCAGGTCGCGACCGACTTCCGGCTCTGGGTGCGCGATGCGTTCGATCAGGCCGACGCAGGCCTCGCGGTGTTGCAGCAGGCTTTGGTCACCCGCGCGGGCGAGCATGCGGGCAGCATCATGCCCGGCTTCACGCACCTGCAGACCGCGCAGCCGGTGACGCTGGGTCATCACCTCATGGCCTATTACGAGATGACCGCGCGCGACCGTTCGCGCTTCGCCGACGCACGGGTGCGCAGCAACAAGTCGCCGCTCGGCGCGGCGGCGCTGGCGGGCACGGGCTTTGCGATCGATCGGTTCATGACCGCAGAAGCGCTGGGCTTCGACGCGCCGACCGCCAACAGCCTCGATTCGGTCTCCGACCGCGACTTCGCGATCGATTACCTGATGGCCGCCGCGCAGACGTCGCTGCATCTTTCGCGTCTTGCCGAAGAGCTGATCCTGTGGGCGAGCCAGCCGTTCGGCTTCGTCGTGCTGCCCGACAGCCTCTCGACCGGCAGCTCGATCATGCCGCAGAAAAAGAACCCCGATGCGGCTGAACTGGTGCGCGGGCATTCGGGGCGGATCGTCGGCGCCCTCACCAGCCTGATGATCACGATGAAGGGGCTCCCTCTCGCCTACTCGAAGGACATGCAGGACGACAAGCCGCCGGTGTTCGAGGCGGCCGGTCTGCTCACGCTGTCGATCGCGGCGATGGCCGGCATGATAGCAGGCGCGACTTTCCGCACGCAGCGCATGCGTGCCGCCGCCGAGCTCGGCTATGCGACCGCGACCGATCTCGCCGACTGGCTGGTGCGGCAGGCGGGCATCCCGTTCCGCGAGGCGCATCACATCACCGGCAGCGCGGTGAAGCTGGCCGAATCGCGTGGGCTGCCGCTCGATCAGCTGCCGCTCGGCGACCTTCAGGCGATCGACGCGCGCATCGACGAGCGGGTCTACGCCGCGCTCTCGGTCGAGGCTTCGGTCGCCGCGCGCGCCAGCCATGGCGGAACCGCGCCCGCCGAGGTAAGGAAGCGCGTTGCCGAGGCGCGTCTTGCGCTTGGGCTGGAGGACTGACGATGCGCCGCATCCTGATCGCCGCGATCCTGTCGGGCCTCGCGCTCGGTCTCGCCGGCTGCGGCCAGAAGGGCGATCTCCAGCGGCCCAAGACCGCCAAGGCGATCCCGATCCCCTATGGCCGCACGGTGCCGCCCAGCACCGCGGCGATGATGAAACCGCCGGTT
>CAJCHR010000014.1 GCA_903970225.1 Actinobacteria bacterium 21-64-8
GGCCGCACCGGCACCGTCGACGATCGTCGTCGCATCCTTGTCGAGCGTGACGCGCTTGGCAGACCCCAGCATCTCGAGCGTGACGTTCTCGAGCTTGATGCCGAGATCTTCCGAGATCATCTCGCCCTTGGTCAGGATCGCGATGTCCTCGAGCATCGCCTTCCGGCGATCGCCGAAGCCCGGCGCCTTGACGGCCGCGACCTTGAGGCCGCCGCGCAGCTTGTTGACGACGAGCGTGGCCAGAGCCTCACCCTCGATATCCTCGGCGATGATCAGCAGCGGACGACCCGACTGCACGACCGCCTCGAGGATCGGAAGCAGCGCCTGAAGGTTCGAGAGCTTCTTCTCGTGAATCAGGATGTAGGGGCTGTCGAGCTCGACGGTCATCTTGTCGGGGTTCGTCACGAAGTAGGGCGACAGATACCCGCGATCGAACTGCATGCCTTCGACGACATCGAGTTCGAACTCCAGGCCCTTGGCCTCTTCGACGGTGATCACGCCTTCCTTGCCGACCTGCTCCATCGCCTTGGCGATCTGCGTGCCGACTTCGATGTCACCGTTGGCCGAGATGATCCCGACCTGGGCGATCTCTTCCGAACCCGAAACCGGCTTCGAACGCGCCTTGAGGTTCTCGACGACCTTGAGGACCGCGAGATCGATGCCGCGCTTGAGGTCCATCGGGTTGATGCCGGCCGAAACCGACTTCAGGCCTTCGCGCACGATCGCCTGGGCTAGCACGGTGGCGGTGGTGGTGCCGTCGCCGGCCTTGTCGTTCGCCTTCGAGGCCACTTCGCGCAGGAGCTGCGCGCCGATGTTCTCGAACTTGTCCTTGAGCTCGATCTCCTTGGCGACGGTGACGCCGTCCTTGGTGATGCGCGGAGCGCCGAAGCTCTTCTCGATCACGACGTTGCGGCCCTTGGGGCCGAGCGTGACCTTCACCGCATTCGCGAGCGTATCGACGCCGGCGAGGATGCGTTCACGCGCGTCGCGCGAAAATTTTACGTCCTTGGCTGCCATTTCTTATAATCCTTTCCGTGCGATTTCTTCAGGCGAGAACGCCGAGAATATCGCTTTCCTTCATGATCAGCAGGTCTTCGCCGTCGACCTTGACCTCGGTGCCCGACCATTTGCCGAACAGCACGCGGTCGCCGATCTGGACGTCGAGCGGAGTGATCTTGCCGTCGTCAGCGCGGCTGCCGGTGCCGGCGGCGACGATTTCGCCCTCGGCCGGCTTTTCCTTGGCGCTGTCAGGAATGATGATGCCGCCGGCCGTCTTTTCTTCGGCCTCGACGCGGCGCACGAGCACACGATCGTGCAGCGGACGAAAACTCATGAATTTCTCCCTCATCCTATGATGAACAGGTATGACTTGGCACTCCCACACCGGGAGTGCCAGCGACGCGCATATGGTCCTGCAGCATCAGAGCGTCAAGAACATGACGGGTTTGTTTTTCGGGCCGTCAGCTGATCGGAACGAGCCGCCAGCGTTCGCGCCGGACCCAGCGCCAGAGCAGCAGTCCTGCGACCAGAATCAGCCCGACCGCAAGCCCGATCCACACGCCAAGGCCGCGGAGCGGGGTGTATAGCCCCAGGGTTGCGGCAGTCGCAAAGCCGCCCAGCCAGTAGCCCGAGATCGCGATGACCATCGGAACGCGGGTATCCTGAAGGCCGCGCAGCGCGCCGGCGGCAATCGCCTGCACGCCGTCGAAGAACTGGAACGCGGCGGCGACCATCAGGAACTGCACCGCGAGCGCGACGAGCGCCGCGTTGGCGGGCGCCTCGACATCGAGGTAGGCCGACAGGATCAGCCGCGGCGCGAACAGGATCAGGCTGGCCGAGAACCCGGCGAAGACCATGCCGGTGACCAGTCCCGCCCAGCCGGCATGACCGATCGCGCGGCGGTTTCCGGCGCCAAAGTGGTAGCCGACCCGGATCGTCGCCGCCTGGCCGACGCCGAACGGCACCTGGAAGAAGAACGCGCCCACCTGCAGTGCGACCGCATGCGCGGCCAGCGCGGTCTCGCCGATCAGCCCCATCAGGAACGCCGCGCTCGAGAACAATCCGCCTTCGGCAACGATCGTCGCCGCGATCGGCAGGCCGATCCGCAGCATCTCACGCAGGCGCCGCCACTCGGGCCGCCACCAGCGGCCGAGCGGATGGAAGCGCCGGAGCCTGCGGTCGGTGTGGATGACCACGATGTAAGCGGCCATCGTCACAAGCGCGGTCACGACGCTGGCCATCGCCGAGCCCATCAGGCCGATCCGCGGGAAGCCGAGGTTGCCGAAGATCAGCAGCCAGTTGCCGCCCGCGTTGACCGCAATCGCGAACGCGGTGATCACGGTCGCGAACACCGGGCGGCCCAGCGCGGAGACGAAAATGCGTAGCACGTTGCTGATCATCATCGGGATCAGCGCAAGCGTCAGGATGCGGATGAATTGCCCCGACAGATGCGCGGTGACCGGGTTCTGCCCGGTCAGGAGATAAATGCGCTCACCCGCAAAGCAGATCGCGATGCCCACGAAGCTGCTCAGCACCGCAAGCCACAGCGCCATGCGCAGCGAACGGCGCACTTCGCGCACCGCATGCCGGTTGCGGCCGAGTTCGGCGGCGATCAGCGGCGCGGCGGCGCCGGTCAGCCCGGTCAATCCGAACGCGACCACGCCGAACAGCGCGACCGCGAGGCTCGATGCGGCCAGCGAACTCTGCCCCAGCCGCGCGACGAAGATCACGTCGCTGGCATAGACCGCCATCTGCAGCACGTTGGCGAGCGCCAGCGGCCCCGCAAGCCGAAGCGTCGCGCCCAGTTCAGCGCGGAAGGTGGAAGGAGTCAGGGCGAACATGGACCGGGCTCGTTAGGGGAGCGGTCCTGCGAAGGGAAGCGTGGTCTGCCCCGCTCGCTGGTGCAGGACTGGCTCACGTTCTCGTCACCCTGAACTCGTTTCAGGGTCCATCCATCCTTACGCGCGGTTTCGACGTCGACGTGCTGTCGCTGCCCTAGCGTGAGTCTGGCACCTGCCTCAGGGAACAGCGGTTGCGGCACGATGGATGCTGAAACAAGTTCAGCATGACGCAGAATGTTCGGCAGTGGTCCGGTCTGCGGGCAGGCGTCAGCCCGCGCGAAACTTCATCGCATCACCGTTCATGCAGTAGCGCAGGCCCGTGGGCTTGGGGCCATCGTTGAACACATGGCCCAGATGGCCGCCGCAACGCGTGCAGTGCACTTCGGTGCGGGGGATGCCGAGCGAGTAGTCGTTCTTCGTGGCGACCCCGCCCGGAAGCGGCTTCCAGAAGCTGGGCCAGCCGGTGCCGCTGTCGAACTTGGTGGTCGATGCGAACAGCGCATTGCCATCGGCGGCGCAGACGAAGGTGCCCTTGCGGTGCTCGTCGTTGAGCGGCGAGGTGAACGGGCGTTCGGTGCCCTCCTGGCGCAGGATGTTGTACTGCGCGGGAGTCAGCAGCTTCTTCCACTCGGCGTCGGTGTGCTGGATGGGAAAGGTCGCCGCCTTGGCGGTGCAAGCCGCGATCAGCGGCAGCGCGGTGGCGGCGCCGAGCCAGCCGATCAGGCTGCGGCGGGAGAGGGGAAGTGGGGTCATCGCGGGAACTCCGGGTTCGTTCTGAAGGAGATACGCACGCCAAGGCGAAACGGTTACCCTGGCGCGCCGAATCTCAGCGTATCTGCCGATGATTCGCGCGGCGAAGGCGCGTATCGCATCGGCATGACTGATGCCGCGCCGCTCATGACCCTCAAGGCCGATCTGTTTGCCGAAGCCCAGCGGTTGGGGTTCGTCGCTTGCGGGATCACGACCGCCGCGCCGGATGGCGCACGGGCAGAGGCGCTGGATGCGTGGCTCGCCGAGGGCATGCACGGCACGATGGGCTGGATGGAAGCGCGCGCGCACCAGCGCCGCTCGCCGCAGGA
Organism: Actinobacteria bacterium 21-64-8; assembly: GCA_903970225.1. GTDB lineage: Bacteria > Pseudomonadota > Alphaproteobacteria > Sphingomonadales > Sphingomonadaceae > Novosphingobium. Next base: position 3,920 of record CAJCHR010000014.1, read on the forward strand.
CTTGTGGGGCGAGGCGCAAAGCGTGATCGCGCTGGGCATGAGCTATGCCCCGGCGCACGATCCGCTGGCGCTGGCGGAGGTCGGCACGCACGGGCGGATTTCGGTCTACGCGCAAGGCGCGGACTATCACGACATCGTCAAGAAAGCGCTCAAGGCCCTGGCCCGCTGGCTGGTCGCCGAGGCGGGCAAGCGCGGGTTTGGCGAGGTCGGGGTCAAAGTGTTCACCGACACCGCGCCGGTCATGGAAAAGCCGCTGGGCGCGCAGGCCGGGCTCGGCTGGCAGGGCAAGCACACCAACCTGGTCAGCCGCCAGCACGGCAGCTGGCTGCTGCTGGGCGAAATCTACACGACGTTGTCGTTCGCACCCGACGTGCCCGAACGCGATCATTGCGGATCGTGCCATGCCTGCCAGAGCGCGTGCCCGACCGACGCCTTTCCCGCGCCGTACCGGCTCGATGCGCGGCGCTGCATCAGCTACCTGACGATCGAGTACGCGGGCGCGATCCCGCTCGAATTCCGCAAGGCGCTGGGCAACCGCATTTACGGCTGCGACGATTGCCTTGCGGTCTGTCCGTGGAACAAGTTCGCCGAGGCCGCGCACGCCAACCGCGCATTCCTGCCGCGCGCCGAGCTTGCCGCGCCCCGGCTGGCCGAACTGCTGGAGCTCGATGACGCCGGGTTTCGCGCGCTGTTCTCGGGCTCGCCGATCAAGCGGATCGGGCGCAACCGGTTCGTGCGGAACTGTCTTTATGCCGCGGGGAACAGCGGCGTTGCGGAGCTGTATCCTGTCGTGGCCCGGCTGCGCGGCGATCCCGATCCGGTTGTGGCGGAAGCGGCGGAATGGGCGCTGGAGGAGCTGGCAAACGCCTTTGTGATCTGAATATACGCCCCGAATGTCGTCATCCCCGCGAAGGCGGGGATCCATCTCCGATCTCGGACCGAAGCGGTCAGCAGCAGATGGGTTCCCGCCTTCGCGGAATGACGAGGGTGTGCTCCATCCCTCAGAACGGTTTCACCACCACCAGGATCACGATCAGCGCAACTGTGACCCCGGGAATCTCGTTGATCAGTCTCAGCGCTTTGCCCGAAAGCCTGCGCTGGCCCCTTGCCAGCGAGCCCGCGTAGCCTGCGAGCCACACGTGATACGCACTGAGCACCAGCACCAGCGCGAGCTTGGCGTGAAACCACCCCTCGCCGAACGCACCGATCGACGACGCGAGCAGGAATCCGAAGATCCAGACCATCACCAGCGAAGGCCACAGGATGATCTTGAGCAGCTTGGCCTCGCGCGAGACCCACAGCGCTTCCTCTGGCGAGCCAGGCGCTGCCTCTTGATGGTAGACGAAACAGCGCGGCAGCATGAACAGCCCCGCCATCCAGAAGATCACGAAGATGATATGGCCCGCCTTGAGCCAGAGATAGGTCATGCTCAGCACCTGTTGCATTGGGTTGGGCTATATCAGCCGTTCCAGCCGCGCACCACGTCGACCAAACGCGTAACATGCTCGATCGGTGTCGTCTGGCCGATGCCGTGGCCCAGATTGAACACGTGCGGCCGGTCGGCGAACGCTTCGAGGATCGCGATAGTGCGTGTGTCCAGTTCGTCGCCACCGGCAAGCAGCAGCAGCGGATCGAGATTACCCTGCACCGGCAGCGACGCAGGCAACACGCGCGCCGCCCACAAAGGATCGATCGTCTCGTCGATGCCGATCGCGGACACGCCCGTCTCGTCTGCGTAAGCCGCGAGCTTCTCGCCCGCGCCTTTGGGAAAGCCGATCACCGGCACCTGGGGGAAACGCGCCTTGAGCGCCGAGACGATCGCCGCATTGGGCGCGACGACCCAGCGTTCGAACTCGCGCGGAGCAAGGCTGCCGGCCCAGCTGTCGAACAGTTGCACCGCTTCTGCCCCAGCCTCGATCTGACCGGCGAGGTACGCGATCGTGACGGCGGTTATCGTATCGATGATCGCCTGGAACGCGCCCGGATCGCGGTAAGCCAAGGCGCGCGTGTCGTGCTGGTCACGGCTGCCTTCGCCCGCGACCATGTATGTCGCGACCGTCCAAGGACTGCCCGCAAAGCCCAGCATGGTCTGCTCTGACGTGAGCGCTGCGCGGACTTTCCGGACCGTATCGTAAATCAGAGACAGCCGCTCTGGCGCCTGGGTGAACGTCTCCAGCGCTGCATCGAGCAGGCGCGGAGAGAGTCGGGGCCCTTCACCGATGAGGAACTCCAGTCCCTGGCCCAGCGCATGAGGCACGATGAGGATGTCAGAGAACAGGATCGCCCCGTCGAGCGGGAAACGACGCAGCGGTTGGAGTGTGATCTCGGCCGCCGCGTCGCTGTCGTAGACCAGAGTCAGGAACGTTCCTCGCTCGGCACGCAGCGCACGGTATTCGGGAAGATACCGTCCGGCCTGGCGCATCAGCCAGAGAGGTCGGGGGCGCAAATTTTCACCGCGCAAGGTTCGGAGCAGGGGACCAGGCATCGACGCGTAACCACTCACTAAGAAAATTGATTAAGGATTCTGTAGGTAGTTGGCCCTGTGGATAGCGGGGACGACCGGCGATTGCCCGATTTGCTCGGGGGTGAACAGGGGAAAACCCCCAGCCCGACTCGTTGCTCCCGCGCGGTCAATCGCAAGTTATCCGAGTCATCCACAGGCTGTGGGCAGACTCCCGATCCTGTCCACATCGACGCCGGCGATGGACTCGCAGTGGGGACGGAATCGGCCTTCCGAATTGTCCACCAAGTCATCCGCTTGATTATCCCGTGGGTTACCCACAAACAGCGACCATGGCGCGCACGCACCTCCATTTGCTCTCGGACTCGACCGGCGAAACGCTGGAGATGATCGCCAAGGCCGCACTCGCGCAGTTCGATCAGACCAACGTCGTGCGCCATTTCTGGCCGATGGTGCGTTCGTTCCAGCACCTCGACCGGATCATGGGCGATATCGCCGGCAACCCGGGGCTGGTCGTCTATACACTCGTCAACCCAGACACGCGGGCCAAGCTTGAGGAGCGCTGCCGCACGCTGGGCTTGCCCACCGTCGCCGCGCTCGATCCGATGACCAATGCGCTCGAGGACCTGCTCGGGCAGCAAGCGAAGGGCCGGCCTGGCCGCCAGCACGCGCTTGACGAGGCGTACTTCGCGCGGGTGGACGCAATACAATACACGATCGCGCACGATGACGGGATCGCCTGGGAGGACTGGGAGGAGGCTGACATCGTACTTGCCGGCGTCTCGCGCTCGTCGAAGACACCGACCAGCATCTATCTCGCCAACCGTGGCTACAAGGTCGCGAACATCCCGGTGGTGGTCGAAAGTCCGCCGCCGACGGCATTGTTCGGGCTCCGCCGGCCGCTGGTCGTCGGACTGACGACGGCACCGGAACGGCTGATCCAGGTGCGCCGCAACCGGCTGCTGTCGCTGAACCAGTCACCCGAGACCGCCTATGTCGATACCGACAAGGTCACCAGCGAAGTCCAGTATGCACGGCGGATGTTCGCGGACAACGGCTGGCCGGTGATCGACGTCACGCGACGCTCGATCGAGGAGACCGCCGCAGCGGTAATCAATCTTCATAACGAGCGGCTGGCCGCGGCTGCACCCGGCGCCAGCAGCGCGCGGCCGCTCTGATCAGGCACGTTCGATGATCGTCCTCGCCTCGCAAAGTGCCTCGCGCAAGGCCATGCTGGAGGCCGCGGGTGTCGCGTTCGAGGCGCGGCCCGCACATCTCGACGAACGCGGGATCGAGGCTGAGCTGGCAGCGCAACCTGCGGCAGAAATCGCTCTGGCGCTGGCCGAGGCGAAAGCGCTGGCAGTCTCACGCGAGGTGGCAGGCATGCTCGTGCTCGGCAGTGATTCGCTGGTCGACGTCGCGGGGCGGCGTTTCGACAAGCCCGGCTCACGCGAGCAGGCGGCCGAGCATCTTCGGTTCTTCTCGGGCAAGCCGATGATGCTTCACAGCGCGGCGGCGCTGGCGCAGAGCGGTGTGGTGCTGTGGAGTCACGCCGCCGTGGCCGCACTTGCGGTGCGGCCGCTGTCGGAGGCCTTCATCGACGCGTACCTTGATGCCGAGTGGCCGGCGGTGTCCGGATGTGTCGGCGTGTTCCGCATCGAGGCGCTCGGCGTGCAGTTGTTCGAGGCGATCGACGGAGATCACTTCACGGTGCTCGGCATGCCACTCCTCGCGGTGCTCGCCGCGCTGCGACGCCTGGGCGAACTGGCAGCGTGACGCGGCCTTATGCAGAGGTGATCGGTGATCCGATCGCGCATTCGAAATCGCCGTTGATTCATGGATACTGGTTAAGCAAGCTCGGCATCGATGCGGAATACCGCGCCTGCCACGTGATCCCCGCCGAGCTTGCAACGTATCTCGCGGCGCGGCGAGCCGATCCCTGGTGGCGTGGGTGCAACGTGACCATCCCGCACAAGGAAAGCGTCATGCTGCTCGTCGATACGCTCAGCCCGCGCGCAGCGGCGGTGGGCGCGACCAATACCGTCCTGCGGCGGGAGGAAACGCTGCTTGGAATGAACACGGATATCGACGGGGTCGAAGAAGCAGTGCGCGCTGGTGGCTGGGGCGGCGGCCCGGTGGTGGTGCTCGGCGCCGGCGGTGCCGCCCGCGCGGCGTTCAAGTACCTCGCCGGTACCGATGCGCAGGTACGTATTCTCGCTCGCGACGACGCCAAGGCGCGACGCGCAGTTGCTGATTGCGGGCTCGAGGCCGAAATATACGACTTCGTGCCGGACAGCCGGGCGTTTCGCGGCGCAGCGCTATTGGTAAACGCGACCCAGCTTGGGATGGCCGGCCAGAACGCCATGCCGCAGTTTGTCCTCGACGAGATGAACCTGATGGAGCCCGCATCGGTTGTGTTCGATATGGTCTACGCACCGCTCGAAACCTCGCTGCTGGCCGCAGCGCTCGATTATGACCACATACCCATCGACGGATTGACCATGCTGATCGGTCAGGCCGCGACCGCGTTCGAAAATTTCTTCGGCCGCTCGCCGCCGCGTGAGCGTGACGCCGAACTGCGCGGACTGCTGACCGCGTGAGTCGTCCCTTCATTCTCGGCCTCACCGGTTCGATCGGCATGGGCAAGTCGGCGGTCGCGGCGATGCTTACGCGCCTCGGCGTGCCGGTGTTCGATGCCGACGCCGAGGTGCGCCGGCTGCAGGGTCCGGGCGGCGCCTCGCTCTCTGCGATCGAGTCGGCCTTTCCCGGCACCACCGGCCCCGACGGGGTCGATCGTCCCAAACTCGGTGCCGCGGTGTTCGGCGATCCCGAGGCGCTCAAGCGACTCGAGGCGATCATGCATCCGGCGGTCGCGGGCGCGCGGCGGGGCTTCCTCGAAGCCGCCGGTGACGCGCCACTCATCGTCTATGACATCCCGCTGCTGTATGAGCGCGGGGGCGCAGCCGGCGTCGATGCGGTGGCGGTGGTCTCCGCCTCGGCCGAGCAGCAACGCGCCCGGGTCCTCGCCCGCCCGGCGATGACGCCCGAAAAATTCACGCAGATCCTCAGCCTGCAGGTACCGGACGCGGAGAAGCGCGTGCGTGCCGATTTCGTGATCGATACCAGCTGTTCGCTGGCCGAGACCGAGGCGCAAGTCGCCGCGCTGGTCGTCGAACTTGTTGCCAAAACCGCAGAAAGCCTCCGAAACCGAAGCTGAGCATGCGTCTTCGACTTGTCACACGCCTTCGTCGGGTCGATATCCATCGGAATGCGTGAGATCGTTTTCGACACAGAAACCACTGGCCTCGATCCGCGAAGCGGCGACAGGATGGTGGAGATCGGCTGTATCGAAGTGATGAACCGGGTCGCGACCGGGCGCACGTTCCACGCCTATTTCAATCCCGACCGTCCGATGCCCGCCGAGGCCGAGGCGATTCACGGGCTCAGTGACGCGTTCCTGTCGGACAAGGCCCGGTTTGCCGACCATGCGGCCGAGCTCATGGAATTCCTCGGCGATTGCCCGCTGGTTGCGCACAATGCCGGGTTCGACTTCGCGTTTCTCAATGCCGAGCTGGCTTTGTGCGGCCTTGGCGCGGTGGGGCGCGATCGGATGGTCGATACCGTCGCTCTCGCACGCATGCGCCATCCGGGCGCCAAGCTTTCGCTCGATGCATTGTGCTCGCGTTACGGCATCGATCGCAGCCACCGCGTCATGCACGGCGCGCTGCTCGATGCCGAGCTGCTCGCACAAGTCTATGTCGAGTTGACCGGCGGTCGGCAGATCGGCCTGGCGCTGGTCGCCGATGCAATTGCCGATACGGTCGGCAATGCGGTTTCGGCAGTGCGTCGCCGCATCTTTCGCCCTGCGCGCCCGCATGCTGCCAATCCGGTGGAACTTGCCGCGCACGCCGCGTTTCTCAAGACCGTAGAACACCCAATGTGGGGCGAAACGCCTCACGCAGCAGGAGAGTAGCGCCATGGACATCCGGGTCTCGGGTCATCAGCTCACGACGGGCGAAGCGCTGCAGTCGCATGTCGAGCAACGCTTGACCGGCATCGTCGAAAAGCACTTCAGCCGCGCCTTGTCCTCGACCGTCACGTTCGGCAAGGCGCCCGCCGGCGCATTCAGCTGTGATATCATCATGCACGTGCGGCACGGCCTTGTGCTCAAGGGTTCGGCCCATGCGAACGACGCGCATCTCTCGCTCGATGGCGCGGCAGCGAAGATCGACAAGCAGCTGCGCCGCTACAAGCGCCGGCTGACCGACCGGCACGAGCAGTCACTCCATGCCGTGCGCACCGAGGATGCCGCTTATGTGATCTTCGAGGAACGTTCGCAGGAGGACGACGAAGTCCACGAGCACGCCCCGGTGGTCATCGCCGAGACGCGCGTGGACGTTCCCGAAGCAACGGTTTCGGACGCGGTGATGATGCTGGACCTTCGCAACACCACCGCGCTGCTCTTCAAAAATGCTGGCACCGGAAAGCATAATATGGTTTATCGCCGCGGTGATGGCTCGATTGGCTGGGTTGAGCCAACCTGACGCTTACCGCGTTACTTTTCAGGACGAACGTCTGTCTGAAGGTCCTCTCCCGCATCGCGGGCCAAAGGGCACTTTCAGGCGTTTGTTAAGGGGGCGAAAGCCAGACGTACTTGCCGCAATGACCGCGCTTTTCACCCTTCAGCCCGAAGCCGTCGCGACCATCGATGCGGACAGCAAGCCCGCGATTCTCGATGCGCTCGCCGCTCGCTTTGCCGAGGTCTACCAGCTTGACCGCAAGGCGGTGCTGACCGCGCTGCTCGAGCGGGAGAGCCTGGGCAGCACCGGATTCGGCCGCGGAGTCGCGATCCCGCATGCACGGGTGGCGAGCGTCAACCGTCCCGTGGCCACGTTCCTGCGGCTCCAGACGCCGGTCGATTTCAACGCCGCCGACGGCGCTCCGATCAACTTCGTGTTCGGCCTGCTCTCGCCCGAGGCCGCGGGTGCGGCGCACCTTCATGCGCTTGCCGCGATCTCGCGGCTGATGCGTGACGAGCGGATGCACCGCGCACTCGCCGACGCGCCGGGCGCGGAGGCGATCTATGGCCTGCTGTGCAATGTCATCGACCGGGACGCGGCCTGAATTGAGCACGGGTTCGGGGCTTTCAGGTGCGGCACTGCACTGGCGTGCGCTCGAAGGGCTTTACGCGTCGGCCCCGGTCAACGCGCTGTTCAAATCCTCGCTCGAAGTGCTTGGCGAGGGCCACGCGCGGATCCAGTTCGAGATCGATCCGGGTCTGTTCCATGCCGCAGGCGCTGCGCACGGCACGGTGTTCTTCAAGATGCTCGACGATGCCGCATTTTATGCAGCGAACACGATGATCACCGATCGTTTCCTGCTGACCAGCGCGTTCAACCTGCACCTGACCAAGCCGCTGCGCGGCGGCACGGCGATTGCGGAAGGACGCTGGATCAGCGGCCGGCGACGCGTGCTGGTTGCCGAGTCGCGATTGATCGATGCCGACGGTGAAGAAGCCGCACGGGGCACCGGCACGTTCGTGAGGTCACGCATCGCGCTGTCCAGCCTTCCGGGTTATGCCTCCGCCGCCGTGCCGCGCTGACCATGACCGAAGCACGGCTTCCTGCCCGACTCGAAGCAATGGCGGTGATTCGGGCGGTGCAGGCCGCAGGGGGATTCGCAACCGTGCTGCAGCGCGGCGAACCCGATGCCGGCTCGTTGGTGCTCGTCCTTCTGGAAAATCGAGACATTTCAAAGTTTTACGAGCGTATGCCATCGCTGAGTGGTGGACGCGAATGGGTCTGTGCAAAGCAGCAAGACCCTGAAAACCCTCAGGATTTTTCTGATTATGTGGCCCGGCGGGGCAGGCAGGACCCCGATTTGTGGATAGTTGAACTGGATATCGCGCAAGGCGAACGGTTCATCCCGTAAACCGGCAGGGTTAATTGACCTCAAACCGTCACGCACCCACAGGGCCGGCTCTTCTCAAGCAAACCATCGGCAGGGCGGATCGGCCATACCGACGGAGCGCAGACGGGGAACCGCCGGCAGGTGGGGCAGCAAGGGAGCCGCCCTATGCGAACTTAACGTCGATCACGGCGAAAAAGTTCCAGCGTGCGTCAGGTTGTTCACCGCCCAAGAAAACGAGTGAATGCTTTTTTCCGTTAAGCTGGTCAGCCTGATCGCCGTCGCTGTTACGATGACTGCTGCCGTAACTACCACTGGCGCTGCCGTGGCGCAGGATCTGGTCCCGACTTTGGTGACTCCTGCCGTTTTCGTTCCCGCTCCGGCGGCGAATGTCCTGGGTTCCATCCCCGCTCCCGATCAGACCGCGCCGCAAGCCGCGCCCGCTGAGCCCGCCACACTCGATGGCCTCGTCGATGCGCAGGCGAAGGACGCCGATCTGTCGAGCGAGATGAAGTGCCTTGCCGGCGCGATCTACTTCGAAGCCAAGGGCGAGACTCTCGACGGCCAGCTCGCGGTTGCCCGCGTCGTCGTCGAGCGCAGCAAGTCGGGTCGCTTCCCCGAGAGCTATTGCGGCGTTGTATACCAGCCCTCGCAGTTTTCGTTCATCCACGGCCGCGCAATGCCCTCGATCAAGCGCGAATCGCGCGGCTGGCATCAGGCCGTCGCCATCGCCCAGATCGCCGACGCCGGCAGTTGGAAGAGCCGCACCGAAGGCGCGCTCTACTTCCACGCCGCGCGCGTGGCTCCCCACTGGCGCGTGACCAAGCTCGCCCGGGTCGACGATCATATCTTCTATCGTTGAGGTTATGCCGCGCGTTGAGTGGGTCGACCACCGCGCGCGGGCTTCGACAAGCTGAGCCTGAGCGGGTTTGGGGTCCCGGTATAAAAACCCGCTCAGCCTGAGCCTGTCGAAGGCCGCGCGCCCAAGCCAGCCCCCAAGCTCAATCCGAAACCTCGATCCACACCGGCGCGTGATCGCTGGCTTTCTCGCGCCCGCGGTGTTCCTTGTCGACGCCGCAGCGCACCAGCCGGTCGGCGAGTTCGGGCGAAAGCAGCGCGTGATCGATCCGGAAGC
>CAJCHR010000015.1 GCA_903970225.1 Actinobacteria bacterium 21-64-8
ACAAGCCGATCATCTCGGCCGAGCTGCCGCCGCATGCCGAAGGCCGCGCCGGTGAGCGGTTCGAAGGTGTGCTTCCGCCGGTAGCGCTCGGCCCGTGCTTCTCGATCCGCAAGCCCGCTGAGCGGCTGCACACGCTCGATGACTACGTCGCGGATCGGATCATGTCGGTCCTGGCCGCCGATGCGCTGCGCGCTGCGGTCACCCAGCGATCTAACATCCTCGTGGCGGGCGGCACCAGCTCGGGCAAGACCACGCTCGCCAACGCGCTACTCGCCGAGATGGCCCCAGAAGCGTCGGGGCTCGATGCCCGCGTGATCCTGATCGAGGACACGCGCGAGCTGCAGTGCCCGCTGCCCGACACGGTGGCGCTGCGCACGCGGCCCGGCGTCATCTCGATGACCGACCTGGTCCGCTCGACGATGCGGCTGCGGCCGGACCGGATCATCGTCGGCGAGGTCCGCGGTCCCGAAGCGCTCGACATGCTCAAGGCCTGGAACACCGGCCATCCTGGCGGCATCGCCACTGTCCACGCCAACAGCGCGGTCGCCGCGCTCTACCGCATCGAACAGCTCGTGCAGGAAGTGGTCGTCACCGTCCCGCGCCGGCTGATCGCCGAGGCCATCGACATCATCGTGTTCATCGCCGGACGCGGCACCGGCCGCCGCATCGAGACGATCGCGCGCGTCGCCGGTCTCGATGAGGGCGGCGCCTACCAGCTCACCGACATTACCCCCGCCAATACCCCAGTCCTCAAGCCCGAAGGAGAATGACCATGACTGCCATCCGTACCACCGATCGTCGTATCAAAATTATCGCCGCCGCCGCGCTCGGCTTCGGCCTCACGCTTGCCACGCGGGCGCAAGCAGCAGGCACAGGCATGCCGTGGGAGCAGCCGCTCCAGCAGGTGCTCGACTCCATCCAGGGCCCGGTTGCCAAGATCATGGCGGTCGCGGTGATCGTCCTCACCGGCCTAACGCTGGCGTTCGGCGAGACCGCGGGCGGTTTCCGCCGCCTGATCCAGATCGTGTTCGGCCTCTCGATCGCGTTTGCCGCGTCGAGCTTCTTCCTCTCGTTCTTTTCGTTCGGCGGTGGAGCGCTGATCGCGTGAGCGGATCGCTCGACAACGGCCACATCACGGGCTTCGAGGTTCCCGTCCATGGGAGCCTCGGAGCACCGATCCTGCTCGGCGGCGCGCCGCGCGGCCTCGCCATCCTCAACGGCACGCTCGCCGCGGCCATCGGACTTGGTCTCCAGCAGTGGATCGCCGGGATCGTCGTCTGGGCAGTCGGACACAGCATCGCCGTGTTCGCTGCCCGCCGCGATCCGTCGTTTGCGCCCGTGCTCGTGCGCCACCTTCGCCAGAAAGGCTATTTCGCATGCTGAGGCGTCCGTCATGATGAGTCTGGGCGAGTATCGCCACAGCGCCGACCGGCTTGCCGACCATCTGCCTTGGGCAGCGCTGGTCGACGACGGCATCGTTCTCAACAAGGACGGTAGCTTCCTGCGCGTGCTCGCGTTCCGCGGTCCCGATCTCGAGTCCGCGACCGAGGCCGAGTTGGTCTCCGCCTGCGCGCGCGCGAACAATGTGCTCAAGCGCTTCGGCAGTGGCTGGGCGCTGTTCTTCGAGGCGGAACGCCGCGAAGCCCTTGGCTATGCCGAGAGCACATTTCCGGATGCAGCCTCCTGGTTGGTCGATGAGGAGCGCCGCGCGCGGTTCGAAGCCGAAGGCGCACACTTCGAGAGCCGTTATCACCTGACGCTGACCTGGCTGCCGGCGGCCGACGGCGCCGATGCCGCGGGCCGCTCGCTGGTCGATCGGCCCGATGCCCGGCAGGGCCGCGACTGGCGCGCTGCGCTTGCGACCTTCATCATCGAGACTGATCGCGCGCTCGACCTGTTCGCCGCGTTCATGCCCGAGACGCGCGCGCTCTCCTCGGCCGAGACGCTGACCTATCTGCACGGCACGATCTCGACGCGCCGCCAGCCCGTCGTAGTGCCCGAGACACCGATCTATCTAGACGGCCTGCTCGTGGACACGCCGCTGGTCGGCGGCCTCGAGCCGATGCTGGGCAAACGGCATTTGCGCACGCTGACCGTGACCGGTTTTCCCAACGCGAGCCGTCCCGGTATCTTCGATGCGCTCAATGAAGCAGGCTTCGCGTACCGCTGGGTCACGCGCTTCATCGCGCTCGACAAGACCGACGCGACCAAGCTGCTGACCAAGATCCGGCGGCAATGGTTCAACAAGCGCAAGTCGATCACCGCGATGCTGCGCGAAGTCATGTACAATCAGCCGGTCCAGCTGCTCGACAGCGATGCCGACAACAAGGTCGCCGATGCGGACATGGCGCTGCAGGCGCTCGGCGGCGATCATGTTGCGTTCGGATACCTGACCACCACGATCACCGTGGCCGACGATGACCGCGAGGCGGTTGAAGCCAAGATCCGGCAAGTCGAGCGGATCACCGGCGGCCTCGGGTTCACCACCATCCGCGAAGGTGTGAACGCGGTCGAGGCATGGCTCTCGTCGCTGCCAGGCCATGCTTATGCAAACGTCCGGCAGCCGATCGTCCACACGCTGAACCTCGCGCACCTCATGCCGTTGTCATCGGTATGGGCGGGCCCCACCCGCAACGCGCATCTCGGCGGACCGCCGCTGCTGGTGGCGCAAACCGCCGGCTCGACACCGTTTAGGCTCGCCACGCACATCGGCGACGTCGGCCACATGATGGTGGTCGGCCCGACCGGTGCAGGCAAGTCGGTGCTGCTGGCACTGATCGCATTGCAGTTCCGGCGCTATCCGGACAGCCAGATCTACATCTTCGACAAGGGCTTCTCGGCGCGCGCCGCCGTGCTCGCGATGGGCGGCGCGCATCATGCGCTCGGGTTCGGCAGCGAGGCGGGCGAAGCGCTCGCG
>CAJCHR010000016.1 GCA_903970225.1 Actinobacteria bacterium 21-64-8
CCGTCATACGGGCCGCTCATGGCCTCGATGGGGCGCATCTTCCTGGGGACCGCGATCCTGCGACGGCAGGCGCTCTATCACGCCGCGATGTTCGGTGCGTTCAGCGTGTTCTGGACGGCGGCGCCGTTGTGGCTAAGCGGCGCTCCGTTCCATCTGAGCCAGGCCGGCATCGCATGGGTGGCGCTCGCCGGGGTCGCCGGCGCGGTTGCCCCGCCGTTCGCCGGGCGGCTCGCTGACAAGGGCCACGCGCGAATTGGCGCCGGCGCGGCGATGGTGCTGGCGGGCGGGGCGTTCCTGATCTCGAACCTGGGCCGCGCAGGCGGTCCGGTCGGTCTCGCCATGGTCATTGCGACCGCCGTGCTGCTCGATTTCGCGGTCTCGGCCAACCTGGTCTTCGGGCAGCGCGCGATTTACGCACTTGGTCCCGAGCAGCGCGCGCGCCTCAACGGCTTGTTCATGGCATCCTTCTTTGCCGGCGGCGCGATCGCCTCGGCCCTGAGTGGGTGGTGCTACGGACAGTTCGGATGGACCGGCGTTTCGATCGTCGGGGTCGGCTTGCCGATTGCCGCACTGCTTTACTGGATGACGGCGCCTCGCACGGTCGCGCCTTCGTGAACGAGCGCGACCCTGGTCGGATCTTTCAAGACGCTCGGCCCTGCCAGATCATTGTTCTCACCAACCCAGCGGAGATATAAGCCATGACCGCGGACTTCGACGACAAGCTTCCCGATGCGCTCAAGACCGTGAGTACGAGACCGCTGTTCGTCGTGCATCTTCCCGTGCATCAAACTTACGATCTGGCGGTGACGCCGATGACTCACCGCAAGGTGGGTATGGTCGCGGCAGGAACGTTCGCCGGCGCGCGCCTGTCGGGCGAGGTGCTTGACGGCGGTAACGACTGGCAGTGCCTGCGCGCCGATGGCGCACTGACGCTCGACGTGCGGCTACTGCTGCGGGCGACCGACGGCGGACTGATCGCGATGCGCTATGTCGGCATGCGTCATGGATCGGGCGACGTGCTCGCGCGGATCGACCGCGGCGAGGTCATCGATCCATCGACCTATTACTTCCGCAGCCTCGTCCAGTTCGAGACCTCGGCGCCGCAGCACGACTGGCTCAACCGCATCTATGCGGTCGGCGTCGGCCACCGCCTGCCTGACGGGCCGACGTACAGCCTGTTCGAAGTTCTCTGAGCTTACGGATTCAGGAAAGCGGGCAGGATCATTGCGAAGAAATCGTCGAGGGGGGCCCTGCTTCCGGTGATCTTCATCGCCGATGCGGCCCCGCCCCAGCAGTTCACCAGCACCCGCGCGGTCCGATCGGCATCGATGTCCGCAGATATCTCGCCAATCGCCTGCCCGTTGCAGATCGCAGCCGCGAGAAGCGTGCACCAGCGGACGACCTCGCTCAGCACTTCGTGACGGATCGCCGGGGTCAGCTCGGACGCTTCCTGGATGAACCGCCCAATCAGGCACCCGCGCTCGTATCCGAAACTCGCGTAGAGCGCGGCGATGTGTTCGAAATGGGCGCGGATGCGTGCGACCGGCAGGACCGCCTCGTCGGCGAGCATGTCGATCGCCACGCGCTGCCAGTAGACCCGCACCGCCTCGCCGGCGAGCGTCTCCTTGGCCTTGAAGTGGTTGTAGAACGAACCCTTGGGAACGCCCGCCGCGTCGACGATCTCCTGGACGCCGCAGCGGTTGTAACCGAGCATGTGGAACCGCTCCACCGCGGCGGCGACGATCTTTTCGCGAGAACTCGGCCGGGGCATGCGTGTCCATAACGCGCAAACGCGCATATCGAAACAGCGCGCGCCCCAGCTTTATGCGGGGAAGGCATCTCCGAACATCGGCAGCCCGCTGACGGAGTTCTCCCGCGTCGCTTCGTCCTGGATCACGTCCCAGTGCTCGGTAAGCACGCCGTTTTCCAGCCGGACGATGTCCGCCGCGATCCAGTTGGCGGGCGCACCGATGCCGGAGAAGCGGCCATGGAGGATCACGTAGTCGCCGTTCGCCACGACCAGCCCGTTCTCATAGCGAAGCTCGGGCGGCGCGCTGCGGATGAGATCGAACAATCCCTCGCGCCCGGCAGCGATGTGCGCGCTGTGCTGGATGTAGTCGGGCGACCACATCGGCTCGGCGGCGGCGTAGTCGCGCCGGTTGAACAGGGTCTCGAAGGCCTCGAGAACGAACGCCTTGTTTTTGTCTTCCTGGGTCATGTTTTCAGCCTACCGGTGTTTTCATCATGAGATCGTTGAACTGCTCGACGAGTGCGCCTTCGCCCGGACCCGCGTTGTTGCGCAGCGCCTTGGCTTCCTCGACGAGCACTTCGGTCTCGGCGGTCTCCAGAGCGGCCATGGCCAACGCGATGAAGCGATCGAGCGGCATCGCGCGCAAATCGTCCTGGCTGTTCATCAGCGTGGTCGCGACCCAGGGCGGCGCGAGTTCGAGCACCTCGACCGCCGTGCCGCGCAGCTTGTAGCGCTGCGACAGCGTGTACGAATGCATCGCCGCCTTGGTGCTCGAATAGACCGAAGTCAGCGCGAGCGGGGTGAAGCCGAGGATCGAGGTGACGTTGACGATCGTCGCGGCCGGCTGGGCCTTGAGATGATCGATCAGCGCGGCGCTCATCCGGATCGGGCCCATCAGGTTGGTGGTGATGATCGACACCATCTGCGTGTCGTCGAGCGTGCCTGCCGCGTCATCGGGCAACATGATCCCGGCATTGTTGATGAGCACGTTGAGCGCCGGATGCTCGGCGGTAAGCCGTCTCGCGGCGGCGGCGATGCTGTCCGGCTGCTCGACGTCCATCGCGATCGAAGCCATGCCCGGATTGGCGCTCGTCGTCACCGCCAGCCGCCCGGCGTCACGCCCCGAGATGATCACCCGATTGCCGCGCGCGTGCAGCGCCTCGGCAAGGCCGCGCCCGATGCCCGATCCTCCACCGGTGATGAAGATCGTGTTGCCCGTGAGTTTCATGGTCACTCCCGCGTTGAGCAGCGACCCTGCTCCCGCGCGATCATTCTGGATTGAACAATGCCGCCAAAAGCGGCGGACGCTCAGGCCACTTGCGAGACCGCTTCGTATGGCGGGTAGTCGACGTATCCCTTTGAATCGAAAGTGTAGAACGTGCTCCGGTCGTAATCGGCGAGCGGCCAATTGTTGCGGATGCGCTCCGGCAGATCGGGGTTCGAGATGAAGTGCCGCCCGAACGCAACGAGGTCGGCGTCGCCTCTGTCCAGCACGGCCTCCGCGGTATCGGGTTCGAACCCGCCCGAGGTGATGATCTTGCCGTCGAAGATCGTGCGCAGCCGCTGCGTGGCGACGGGGCCGCGATCCTCGCCGACCACGATGTTGCCCTGCACGCGTGGTTCGATCACGTGGAGATAGGCGAGGCCGAAGCGGTTCAGCGAACCGGCGATGTAGCCGAACAGCGCATCCGGATCGCTGTCGGACATGTCGTTCCATCGCCCGCCAGGCCCGATGCGCACGCCGACGCGATCGGGGCCCCAGACCGACACCAGCGCCTCCACCACCTCAAGCAGGAAGCGCGCGCGGTTCTCGATCGGGCCGCCGTACGCATCGCTCCGGTGATTGCTGTTGTCCTGCAGGAATTGATCGAGAAGGTAGCCGTTGGCGCTGTGGACCTCGACACCGTCGAAGCCGGCGGCCTTGGCATTCACGGCCGCGCGGCGATAATCCTCGACGATCCCCGCGATATCGGAAAGCGCGAGAGCGCGGTGCGGGGACGGCTGTACCCAGCCGCCGGGGGTGGATGTCAGATGCGTCGGATCTTCCCAATACGCTGGGCTTACCGATGCCGACACCGGGACCGGTCCTTCGGTCACGTCCACATGCGATGACCGACCGGTGTGCCAGAGCTGCGAGATCATGAACCCGCCGGCGGCGTGAACGGCGGACGTGATCGCCTTCCATCCCTCGACTTGCGCATCGGAATAGATCCCCGGCGCACCGAACCAGCCGCGCGCCGATGGCGAGATCGTCGTCGCCTCGGTGATGATGAGGCCGCCCTTGGAGGCGCGCTGGGCGTAGTATTCGCGCATCAGAGGGCCCGGGGTGTCGCCCGGCTGCTCGGCGCGCGATCGGGTGAGAGGCGCCATAACCACGCGGTGCAATAGCGGCGCGCCGTCCAGCTCGATCGGCGAGAACAACTTCGACATGGCAAGCTCCATCATGGCTCCGGAAAGCGCGACGATCGGACAGGCCCGAGCCGAAGGCTTGGCGTTTACTGCCGCGGATTGAACATTCTGGCTCGGACCACGAGCCCGCATTGCGAGTGGCGCTCAGCCCGTTCTACGCGCGGCCAGAACCGACAAAACAGACGCGCGAAGGGGGCCGATAGAGGCGCCATCCATGTTCGCTCCGAGGAGAATCCGATGACGCGCAAGTCCCCGATCACGAACGCGCTCGGCGTAGCCATCGCTGCGGCCGCATTGACCACCTTGTCGGGTCCGCATGTTCAGGCCGAGCCGATACGCAATGTGGTGCTGGTTCACGGCGCGTTCGCCGATGGTAGCGGCTGGAAGGCGGTATCCGACATCCTGGCGCGCGACGGATACCATGTCAGCATCGTCCAGCAGCCGATGACTTCGCTCTCGGACGATGTCGCGGCTACCAACCGCATCCTCGATGAGCAAACCGGGCCGGTCGTGCTCGTCGGGCACAGCTATGGCGGCAGCATCATCTCGCAGGCGGGCAATCATCCGGCCGTAGTCGCGCTGGTCTTCATCGCCGCTTTCCAGCCCGACAGCGGCGAAAGCACGGTCGCTCTGCTGAGCCACACACCGCCGCCGACCAACCATCTGAAGACCACCAAGGATGGCTTCCTGTTCCTGGATCCGGCCAAGTTTCACGCCGACTTCGCTGCCGACGTCCCGGCGGAGGAGGCCAAATTCATGCAGATCTCGCAAATGCCGCTCGCCGGGAAGGCGTTCACCGAAGCTGTCACGCACGCCGCATGGCGCGACAAGCCGAGCTGGGCGCTGGTGGCGAGCAGCGACATGATGATCGCCCCCGACCTCGAACGCTTCATGACCGCTCGCGCCAAGAGCACGACGATCGAGGTGACGAGCAGCCATGTCGCCTTCCTGTCGCACCCGGCTGACGTGGCCAAGCTGATCGAAGAAGCTGCTCAGCACGCAAAGCCCTAGCCGCAATCAGCGCCTGCCGCTGCCAAGGAGAATGCCTGTGACCCTGACCCTCGAGCACGCGCGCGAACTGGTATCGCCGATCTATGACGCGCTTACCCTGGGCGCCGACAAGGATATTGCGGCGCTGATCCGCGGCGTGACCACGGCGGACTTCCTGTCCTGCGGCAACGAGGGTGACTGCGCCGATCGGGAGGCGGTCGCCAAGCGGTTCACGTTGTTGCCCGACATCATCCCCGATTTGTCGTGGCAGATTGCGGACTTGTGGGTGGCGAACGACGACACCGTCGTCGTCCGCGGGCGTGCGTCGGGAACGCCGGTCAAGCCCTTCCTCGGCCAGGCGCCGACCGGCCGCGCGTTCCACACCATGTCGATCGACCTATACCTGACGCGCGGCGGCCTGATCGCGAGGTCGTATCACGTCGAAAACTGGATGGCGGCACTTGCTCAGCTGAAGACCGAGTGATCACGGCGTCGCGCCGAGAACGCTGAGAGTTCAATAGGCAAATCTCTCGGCGTGGCGCTGCACGAAATCAGCGAAAGTGTGCGGTGATCTTCCCGTCACACGGGTGAAATCATTGAAGATTTCGTCCGAGCCCGGGATGCCTTGCCCCGATAACCGTTCGAAGCTCTGGTAGACGCAGTCCATGTACGCTGGCTCGCCCCCGGCCGAGAGCACGATCTCGAGGAATTCGCTGGGAGGCCGAGCCTCATACCGGAAAGGGCGGCCAATCACCTGGGTGAACACGTCCGCGACCTCGTCATAGGTCTTGGCCTCGGTGCCGAGCCGGTAAGTCTTACCAGCGTGCTCTGCGGGATCGCGCAGCACGGCCGCCGCGACCTGCGCGATATCCACGCCGTCGATCCAGCTCCATCGAGCATTGCCGACATAGTATCGGATTACGCCGTTCTGCACGACATCGATGCCGCCATAACCCAGCAGATTCTGCATGAAGATTTCCGGGCGCAGGTGGGTGTAGGCGATTCCAGACGCGGCGATGTAGCGCTCCACGAACTGGTGCCATCCGTAGTGGGCGACGTCTGTGTCATCGGCGCCGCACGCGCCAAGATGGACGATGTGGGACACACCGGACTTCACCGCTTGATCGACCAGCGACTTGCTCTGCCGCAGCATGTCCACCGTGTAGCCGGTCAGGATGAACAGCCGGTCCACTCCGTCCAGCGCCGGCGCGATCGTCGTGGTTTTGTCGTAGTCCAACAGGACGACGGGCACGCCGAGATCGCCCGCGTGGTCGGGATTTCGCGAGGCCGCCATGACGGTCAGGTCCGGCTCACCCCGCAAGCTCGCCAGGACTTCGCGGCCGACCTGTCCCGTCGCGCCAGTGATCAGGACTGAGGACGTCGAATTGGTCATGGAGCTCGCCTCTGCGGTTTTTCGGTTGGCGTACAGGCACAGGAGAGAACGACTAGAGCTCGGCCCCCCGACGCCATGCGCCCGGCGTCTGGCCGACCGCGCGCGAAAACACGCGTGTGAAGTGGGATTGATCGGAAAAACCGGTCTCCAGCGCGATCTCGGCGAGCGGTCGCCCAGTATCGAGCAACAGCTCCCGCGCGCGGCGAACCCGTGCATCCGTCAGCCACATGTGCGGCGGCTTGCCGGTCGAGACCTTGAACGAACGATGGAAATGCGATGGTGAAAGCCGGACGAGATCGGCGCAGGCCTCGAGCGCGATCCGTTCACCCAAGTTCGCTTCCATGTACTCGGTGACGAACCTGAGCAGGCGTGCTGTAAGGCCGCCTGAGAAGTGCGGGCGTGGCTCGACTTTCGGCGGGCTCGACAGGAGCGACAACAGGCTGATCGAGAGTGCCTGGCCCAGCAAAGGCTCGCTCGGATCCTCGTGATCGCATTCGGCCTCGAACAGCCGTGCCAGAGCAAGCAGACGGCGATCGGCGAACCCGATCCGGCAGATATCAGGCAATCGGATAGCGGCCGGATCCCCAGCAACTTCGGCAAGGTCGGCCATCGAGAATTGCAACGTCAGATGGCGCAGCGATGAGATCGCTGGGGCATAGGACCAGGTCGGCGTGCCTGCAGGCAGGAAGTACATGCGGTTTGGCGCCTCACCCGTCGCGGCATTCCCGGGTCCGACCGAGCGCATCCGGAACCGCGCGCCGCTTTCTTCCAAGACGACGACCAGTCGATCGTAAGGCGCGGTGCTGTCGATTTCGACGGGACCTTCGGCGCGGATCTCCTGGACAACGGCGGACAGGCCCACCCAGGTCTTTTGACGCACCTTGTCGACCTTGATGCTTTGGTGCGAAGGCCTGAACGGCTTGCGCCAGGCACCGGCGTGGGGCGCGCCGCGACTCCTGCCGAATGCTTCGACCAAGCTGGCCGCGTCCTCAGCCTCGATATTGCCGGCTTTGTGGATCGGTGCGTGAAGCATGGCGCATCTCCTGCAATTCCATCTCCAGCATCAGGCCGACCAACGATTCGCGCGAGTGAAGTTCCGTAAACTTCGTAGCGTTCGCGCCTCACGAAATTTAGGAGCGCTTTGCGAATTTGACCACAAGGTGCTGTGTGTCGGCGGCGTATTCACTGTTCGATGAGGTGTCCTGCCGGATGAGCGACAACGGCGGATGCCGAGGCGGCGCCCGTGGCAGCCGGTCAACGGGGACGGGCGGGCATGCTGCGTGGGCGGATCGACTGGCATTTCGCGGCGAATGGCGCTTGCGCCACGCTGATTTGCCGGCCTGATCGGTCCGGTTCACAACATTTACGAACCACAACGCGCCAGCGACCGCAGCTTCGGCCAGATCACGATCCAGGGTGGAGCTGTTCGATGAACTGGAGGATCCACGCGCGTAAAGTCGCTGCGTCAGCATTGCCGTGTGTCTTCGCGTCGCTCGCGGCAGGCTCGTCCTGGACAAACTCAGCCTACGCAGATGACGCCGCGACGCAGGCCGGTATCGTCGTCACAGCCACCAAACGCCCGACGCTCCTGTTGGACACCCCGATGAGCGTTACTGTCGTCGATACGAAGACGCTTGCCCAGACCCACGTTGATGAGTTCGCCGATATCGCGGCGCTGGTCCCGGGGTTGACCTACACGGACTCGGGACCGGGAAACAAACGCTACGCCTTGCGCGGGCTGCAATCGGCCGGCGAACCCGAGGTGGCATTGTACTATGACGAGGTGCCGGTGAGCGGGCTTCCGGGCGCTTCTCTCGACACCGGCGACAGCCAGCCCGATTTCAAGCTTGTGGACCTTCAGCGGGTCGAAGTCCTGCGCGGGCCGCAGGGCACGCTTTATGGCAACGGATCGATGGGCGGGGCGATCCGCATCATCTCGCACCGGCCCGACTTGCAGGGCATCTCAGGAGCTGCCGAAGGGTATGTGTCGGCGACAGATGGCGGCAATCCTTCTGGTGGTTTCGACGCGATGGCGAACATCCCGGTCGTGAAAGATCGCCTGGCGGTGCGGATCGTCGGCTACGTGCGCCGTGAAGGGGGCTGGATCGATGCGGTCGCCGATCCAGACATTGCGCTTCCGCAGCTGACCGATCGCAACACCAACTGGGAGCATACCGCCGGCGGGCGCGCTTCAGCGAGCTTTCAGGCGCTGCCCGGCTGGAACATCACTGGCATCGCCTATTATCAGCGGACCACCACCGGTGCGGCTTCGGACATCTATCCCGCGTACGGAACTGCGTCCGACCCTTACGTGTCGAAGACCTATGTGCGCACGCCATGGCGCGAGCGCGCGCAGCTCTACAATCTGATCAGCACGACCGAGTTCGCGCACGCCACCCTGGTCGCGACCGGTTCGTACCAGCGCAGAGTACTAGACCGGACCACCGACACGACCCGCTTCCTGATCGGCCAGTTCGGCTGCACCGAACTCACCTGGGATCAGACGTGCCACGGGCCGCCGCTGGCGCCGGCGGCAGGCTACGCCCACGAAACAGTCAGCGCGTGGTCAGGAGAGGTCCGGCTCACGTCCAAAGACATCGGCCGGCTGGAATATACCGTCGGCGCGTTCCTGCAGCGCGCTACCACCACCCGCAAGACGCAGGTCGCCTCGGTCGATGCCGGCGGAAACGTGGCGCACGATCCGGCCACAGGCACGACGCTCGGCCGGCTGTTCGAGCGGGACAACGTCGACACGTTCGACCAATACGCGCTATTCGGTGAAGCATCGTATCGGATCGTGCCGCGGATCAAGGCGACCGCCGGACTGCGCTACTTCAACTCCGATCGAACCGACCAGCAGGTTATCGTCCAGCAGTTCTTTCCTGGGCAACCCACCGGGCCCCAGCCTTTCCAGCAGTTTCGTCAGGGCAAGCTCTTCCAGAAATACCAGCTCTCCTACTCCATCCCTTCCGAAGGTCTGATCTATCTGCAGGCCGCGCAGGGCTTCCGCTCCGGCGGACCCAATTTTCCCGGAGGCTTCGCGATCTCTGCCCCGCCTTACGGCGCGGATTCGGTCTGGGATTACGAATTCGGCGCGAAGTTCGACCTGGCGGACGGGAAGCTGCACGTCTCCGGCGCCGTGTTCCACATCGTCTGGAGCAACCTGCAGCAACTCGTGCCCACCGCGCTGTTCAGCTACATCGCCAACGCCGGTAGGGCGCAATCGGACGGCTTCGAGACCGAAGTGGCGTTTACGCCAAACGGGGCCTGGTCGGTCTCCGGCGGCGTGACCTACAACGACGCGCGTCTCGTTGGACCGCAGCCGGCCCAGATCGACCCCGCGCTGCAACTGCAAGCCGGCGACAAGCTCGCCAACGTGCCTGACTGGACCGCGCGCGGCAGCCTGGCATACGACTTCGCGCTTCCCGCAGGCTTCAAGGCGCTGGCCCGGCTTGACGGCGTGTACCAGTCTGGACGGGGTGACATCGTCTCCTTGCGCAACCCGGCCTTTTTCCGGATCGGCTCCTCCGCGCTCGCCAACCTGCACATCGAGCTCACCCCGCCGCGGACGTGGTCGATCGGGCTCGACGTCGACAACCTGTTCGACAGCTTCGCGCCACAGTCAGCCAAGGCGCTCGATTCCAACCTGGTGATGACCGAAGCCGCTGCGCGCCCGCGCACGATCACCTTGCGGCTCGCCGCGGCCTTCTGATCAGGATCGCCGCTGACCAGCGCGGCGTGCGGGGATCCGCGCAGGTGCCGCCTTGCGGGTGCCTTTGAGGTTGGCCAGCAAATGAGCGGCGATTTGCAGGTCCGCCGTCTCGAAGCCCTCGGTGAACTGGTCATAGACCGAGCCCAGCAGTTTGTGCGCCTCGAGCCTGCGACCTTCCCTTGCCCACTGACGGGCGAGGCTCGTCGCGGCGCGCAGCTCCCAAGAGAGCGCTCCCTGCGCCTGCGCCTCGGCGATCGCGCTCTCGAACAGGCGCGAAGCCTGCTCGGTCTTGCTTGGATCGCTCGCAAGCAGCCCTTCGCCCGCGACGCGCAGCATCTCGGGATTGCTCCATCCGCACTGATGCTCCTGCGCGCGAGCGGCGAGGTCCGGCGTCATGAAATGACTGTCGATCGTCACCAGCAATTCGAGATGCATCGGACTTATCGTCCGCACCGCGGCGTTGCTGCGATAGGCGAAGCCGGTGCTCTCCTCGCCATCGCGGCGGGCAAGGATATCAGCGAAACCCTCACCCATCACGAACCACCGGTCGAGCGTGTAACGCCTGCCAGCCTCGAGCAGATCGGCCGTGTAGCCGCGCGCGGCGGGCAGGTTGCCGGTCCAGAACGCGATCGGGCACGCGGCAACAGCCAGCGCGAAGCAGATCGAGAACGGTCCATCTTCGTGCGCCATGCTCACCGCTTCGTCCATCAGTGCGACGGCCTGGATCGGCTTGCCGCGCAGCCAGAGGATTCGGGCGTGAAGCATGCGCATAGAGACGCGGCGGTTGATCGGGGCGTTCGCATAGCTCAGCGGGATCGCCCGCGCAGGATGGCGCATGACACGATCGGCGAGGTGCCAAGCGCGCTCGTGGTCGCCCGCCCAGTGGAGCGCCTGCGCTTCGACCCGCTCTGCCAGCAACACCGCCAGCGGATCCTCGGCCTCGCGCGCGTTCTGGCTCATCAGCGCCGCAATCCGCATCGATCCCACGTTGTCGCCCTGCTCGATCCGGTAGATTGCGCGCGATTGCAGCAATTCGATCTTGTGCTTGGGATGCGGCATGCGGTCGGTGAGGGCTTCGGCCTGGTCGAACAGCGCATCGGTGCTTGCGCGGTCCATCGAGCAGTTGAGATGGAGCACCGTGCGCACCGCGCTCAGGCGTAGCTCTGCGAGCAGGTTCGGCGGGTCCAGCGTGCGCAGCAACTCGAGCGCGAGCCCGGCGCGGCGGTTGAATTCGTCGATCAGGCAGAGCTGGAATCCGAACGGCAGCGACGCGATGGTCAGCGCCGCGCCGATCTCGACGTCGCCATCGGGTCCGAACGCCCATTCGAGCGCCGCACGGATATCGTCGATCGTGTAGCCGAACTCCTCGACCCATTCGGCGCGGCTCAGCGTATCCCAGCGCGCCTCCGCGGCTGCCATCAGATCGCGGTGGTGCTGCGCATGCCGTCGGGCGAGACTGGCGTCCTGGCCGGTCGCGGCGGCCTTCTCCCGGGCATAGGCCCCCGTGACCCGCAGCAGCCTGTAGAGCATCGCTGGTCCGCTCGGATCAGTCGCGACGAGCGACTTCGCGGTCAGCGAGGCGACCGCATCGAGCACTTGCTCCACCGCGACGCCTTGCCCCGACGCGACCGCGGCCGCCGACTCGAGCGTGAACGAGCCGCGGAAGATCGAGAAGCGCTCGAGCACCCGCTTCTCGACCTCCGAAAGGAGTTCATAAGACCAGTCCAGCGCGCCCATGATCGACTGCTGGCGCGTTTGCACCGAGCGGCTGCGCCGTGCGATCAGCATCATCCGGTCGTTGAGAGCGGTGGCCAGGCCCCGGAGGCCGAACAGGTCTACCCGGGCCGCGGCCAGTTCGATTGCGAGCGGCAGACCATCGAGACGCCGGCAGATCTCGACGACGGATGCCGCCTCCACCTCGCCGAATGTGATCGTTTCCGAGCTGTTCATGGCGCGCTCCATGAACAGCTGCACGGCGGGATAAGTCATCGCTTCGGACGGCGTCAGCTCCAGCCCTTCCTCGGGCATGTCGAGCGGACCAAGCCGGAACACCCACTCGTCTTGCGCCAGCAGCGGTTCGCGACTGGTCGTCAGGAAGCGCACCTGTTCGGATGCGAACAAGATCGTCTCAACCAAAGCGGCCACCGCGCTGACGACGTGCTCGCAATTGTCGAGGACGATCAGAACCTGCCGGTCGCTCAGGAACGCGCTGAGGCTGCCGAGCGGATCACCGGTCGTGACGGATACGCCGAGTGCGGTCGCGACAGCAGCCGGAACCAGTTCGGCCCCTTCGATGGCGGATAGCTCGACGAAGTAGACCCCATCGGAGCCGAGCGCGCCGCACTGTTCGCTCATCGCCAACGCGACGGTACTCTTGCCCACGCCTGCGGGTCCGACAACGCTGACCAGCCGGCGCGCCTGCAGCTTGACCAGCAGGCCTTCGACGACGACGTCGCGCCCGACGATGCGGCTGAGTCCCTTGGAGAGAAACGCATTGCTGCGGCCTTCCCGCGGCGGGTCGATGCGGGTCACGGTGACCGAGCGCTCGACCGGGAGGCTGAACAGATAGCCGTGGCCGGAGACGTTGACGATGTAGTGCGCGCCGCCCTGGCCATCCCCCAGGACCTTGCGGATGGCCGCGATATGGACACGAAGGTTGGTCTCATCGACCATCGCATGAGGCCAGACGAGGCTCAGCAGCTCGCGTTTGGTCACCACTTCGCCTGCGCGCTCAACGAGCGCGATCAGCAATTCCATTGCCCGGCCACCGAGACGGACCTGCCGCCCATTCTCGATCAGGATCCGCCGCGAAGGGAACAGCTGGAACGGCCCGAAGACGAGCGCGTCACCATCTGTCCTTGCGCCGGCTTCCGACACTGCTTTCCCCCGAGCAGCTGACGCTGCCTTCGAATACGACCGTCTTACTTATCCTTAACCCGAATATGCGGTGGGAGGGAAACCGAATTTCGAACCGGGCGGAGCAAAATCTCGGTCGCGGCACGGCACGGTCACGCCTTCGGTGCGAGGCGGCTCTGCGATGCCATCAGTGCGATGGCGCAGATAAGCGTCAGCGCGATGACCGCCATGACCCACGGCTCGCGCCCGGCCTGCACCAGCGGCAGCAGGATCAGCGGTGCGGCAGCGGCGCCGATGCGGTTGAACGACCAGGCGAGGGTCACCGCCTTCGAGCGGCCGGCGGCGGGGAATTGCTCTGCGCCGTAGACCATCATCGTCGGGATCGTGAGCGACGTGAACAGACCGTAGCCCACGAGCGCGACAGCAAGGCCGAGCGAAACCGAGCTCGACGCGAACAGCCCCAGCAGCAGGAGCATTCCGCCATTGTACGCGATGAGAGCGAGCCGGCGATCGATGCGATCGATGAGGAGCGCGCTCAGCAGTGTCCCGATCGGAGGCCCACACGAAGCCAAGGCGATGTAGAGCAGCGCTCCGGATAGATCAAAGCCGCGCGTGATAAGGATCGGGCCGGTTACCAGCGGAAACGATACGGTGGCCCAAGGGGTCAGGAAGAACAACAGCGAGACCACCGCGAACCGCCATCGAAAGGAAGGCTCCGCGTGTAGCCACCGATCTTTGCGTTCGACCGGGGCTGCCGGTTGCGTTCGGAACAATTCCGGCGATCGTTCGAAGCGGCGCCTGACCGCGTGCGCCTCGGACGGACGGCCACGTGACGCCAGCCAGCGCGGCGCCTCGGGGAGCCACAGGAAGCCGAGCGCGGTCATGGTTGCCACTATGGATCCCCCCACGAACGCCCATTGCCAACCATCCAGGCCCATCGGCTTTGCGAAGGATAGTGCCCGCACCGCCCAGATCACCGCGGGCGGGGCAAGCCCTGCCACTGCGCAGACCAGCGTGACGAGCGAGGATTGGCGCCCGAGCGGCGCGATATTGGTGAGGTATGCGACCATGAGCGGCAGGTACGCGCCCAGCGCCACTCCCGATGCCAGACGCACCAGCGCCAGAAGCTCGGGGGTCCGGCTGAAGCCTGCGAGCAGCGACGTCGCTCCAAGCAGCGCCGTCGCCGCGCTCAGCGCTCGCGATGGACCCATTCGATCCGCGACGATGCCCATCACCGGCGTCCCGAAAATCGCGCCGACATACACCGAGCCGACCAGCCACCCAAGCTGACCGTGCGACAGATTGTGCGGGGGCGCGGCGAAGACCGCCGACAGCACCCCGCCCATTGCCAGTTCGCTCAGATCGATTGCAAGGCCCAGTGCGCAAATGAGGCCAATCACAAGGTGCAGCCGCCTTGGCGCGGCGCACGTCTCCCCGGGTTCGCTGGCTTCGATCAAAGACATCGCTTTCCCGCGTGGCGGAGCGCGGCTCGTGGCCCCACCCTGGCGTACACTTGCTCGGACTGCTTGCCTGCATGGTCCGGGCGCGATTTACGGGATTTACAAACCACAACCCTCGCTGAGCCCCAACCATCCGACACTCAAAATGGGCAGATCATTCAAACGGCATAGGAACCACCAAGCCAGCGTGCGTGCCATGAACCAGGAAGAACCGTGGTGCGATCGATCCGCGCCGCTGGGATGACAATCGGGAACACGTCGTGAGCACGTCTATCGAAACGCCCGATTACGGGGAACGCGACAAGCGAATCGCGTGCCAGACGTACTCCGCCATCCGGCGCATCGAGCACCTCGATCCCGAACTGTTCGGGCATTACTGGCGAGACGTGCATGGCCCGCTCTGTGCGCGTCTGCCTGCGCTCGGCTTCTACGTGCAGCATCACTTCGCGCGCCTTCACCCGGCCAACCTGTGGCCGCTCGCGGAAGACGTGAAACCGATGGGCGTCGTGCTGGACGGTGCAGTCGAAATCGGTTTTGCCGGCGCCCAGGACCAGGCCGCATTCGCCGCCGCCAGCCCAATCCTGTTCGGCGACGAGATCAACCTATTCGCGCACGACCTCGCCTATAACCTGCCGAGAGGCTCGAAGACGTACGTCGACCGGCAGGCCGATGGCGCGCCCAACGGCCCCGACAAGCTTCACCGGCTCCATCTCCACTTCAGCGGCGACACCGACAATGGTCTTACCAAATGGGCCCAGGGCATGGCCGAGCATCTCGCCTCGGCCGAAGCCGTGCACAAACTTCGGCTCCACTTGCCCGAGCCTTACGACAACGACCGCCCATCCCCGCCTTCGCCGGGCGTTGATCACCATGCCGAGGACAAGCGCATCCGGGTGGCCGTGTTCGAGATCGGCTTCGAGACCGCCCTCGCCGCGCGCCGCTATTTTGATACCGATCATTTCAGGGCTACGCTGGACGGACAAGCCGTCCACGTCCAGCACCTCGGCGCCTTCCTTGTCTCCGGCGTCTATACTTTCGTGCGCGACGGGCGCCCGACGCTGGCGGGGCTGCGCGGCAGCCGGCAGGCGGAGATCATCGAACGCATGGGCGCGCTGACCCAGACCGAACCCGAGGTCTCGCGCCTGTTCGTACCGTCCTGAAGCCGTTCGATCATTGCGGGCGGAAATTCTTGATGCCGTCTGCAGGCAAGACGGTTTGAACGATCCAACTCCTAATCGCGCTGGTGTCGGTAATGTCGCCGTTGAACATGATGTCGGGCCTGACGGGGGCATTGTCACCTCTGTCGCGGCCATCGCGGGTCATGACAGGTACGCTCAGCGTTGCATTTCCGCTTGGAAGCGGCGTCGATATTGGCGTGCCCGTGCGGCTGTCCACGAAGGTCTCGAGCCCGATAAGGCGCACGCCTGGCATCAGCCTCATCTCGTCTGCGAAGGCGATGCAGGAGCTGGCGCAACCGTAGTCGGTAAGGACATATACCTTGCCAGTGACCGGGTTGGCGGGCGGCTTGGGAGATCTTCGAGGTGGTTGATGATGGGGTACGCGATAGACCGGACGGCCAGCAGCGATCGCCTTCGCTATGCCTTCGGACACCCGGGTGTCCTCATTGATCCGATCGGCGGCGGTGTCGGGAGGCATGCCGATGTCATTGCCACCCCCCGGGGAGCTTAAATACGTCGAAATCTCGGGCGTCGCGCGAAAGACAGGGAAAATGGCTAGCCGCGCCCTCGCATAATACGCGGTGTATTCATCGCCATAGAGTGCACGAAGAAAAGCCATGAACCAGTTGTAGGGGCCGCCAGGGTTTCCCCTGACATCGATAACGATGACGCGCTTATCTCTAAGGTCTGCCGCCTTCGCGATGGTCGCGCGGAATTGATCGGCTTCGGATGTACCGAATGTTTGGAAGATCCCCACCCGCACCCACGCGCCGTCAGGTCCAAACGGGGTGATACTGGTCTCTCGCTGGGTCGTCCGACCCAGGGCCGCAGCAATCGGAAGCAGGCGGGTTGCCGGTGCGGGCCGCCAATCGAGCGAGACACTTCGGCCGCCGATCGTGCAGCGAACGGGTCGGGCCAGAAATGGGTTCCGCTCGACCAAGAAGAGCGCCCGTGCGGCCGACGCTTTGGTCGAATCAAGGCCCCAGTGGCCCCCCGAGTAGAGCGCGCCCTGATGGACCCACACTTCGGTCGGGTTGCCATCGCAGCCCGTCACTTCCTCTCCGTTCGTCACTTGGCCATCGTTCGAGGCCGCTGCGACAGCGTAACGTCCGCCGCGATAAGCCAGCAGGAAGCCCGGCCACGTGAGGTCGGCCGGCAAGAGGTTAAACCTCAAATGCACGTGCTCGTCGTCAATGCTGTTGACGAAACGAGAGAGCGCCGCCTTGTAGCCGGCGAAGTCCTTGATCCGGGCTATTTGATCCTCAGCAGTGGCACGGGCTTGGTCCAGCCGCTCGATAGCCTGCTTGGGCGCAGGATAAACGATGCTGATATACTGGGCGCGGATATAGCCGTCCGTGAAGCGCAGATCCTGGATGGCAGTCTCCTGCCAGACGTTTTGGGCATACGCACGAGGCGCTAATACGAACAGCAGCCCAACAAGGAGCGCCTTCATCGAAATTGCTGGTGCACGGGCGCCCGGGATCAACGGCTCACGCCTTTCAATGGCGCAACACCGCGCTTGGGATCGCGGAAACAGATTCGGCCGCTCCCGCGCGAGACGGCGAAGGGCAGATTCTTCCAAACCACGATGCCCAGGATCAGCGCTGGTCCGGAATCGAGCTTCAGCGCCCGAAACACCGGGAGCTCACTTATTCTCGCCGGATAGTCGTCCACGACGCGGCCACCAATGACGCTCCCGGAGATCCTTGCGCGAAATGACTCGCTTCCACTTGCGGGGTCAAAGCCCTTTATTCGCTTGTCCGCGCTGACGCTTGGCGATGTGCGTGCGAGTCCCTGACCGCCAGCGGCATCCCAATTCAACACAGTCGCGGCCGCGCCCGTATCGACTACGCCCGTTGCGCGTCTCCCATCCCGAAGCACTACAGTCGCAGCCACAAACCCCGCTGGCCCGCCGCCAGAAAAGAGGTTGGTTTCACATCGAGACCATCCTCCGCTCATGTCCGCGGTCCCTTCAAGGAACGAGCCATGGCAGAGGGGCAAGGTCCGTCGAATTCGCTGCCAACGCGGGCGTTAGGCAAAATACGGCCTGGGACAACGTGATCAGAGCCCCAGCCGCGACACTGATGTGCATGGACCGAGGCAGAACCGGTTTGGTCATCTGCCACAGATAAGCCGCCGGCGCTCCTCAGCGCTTGCACAATACCACCGTTCTTCACCCTCCACCCGGCTTTGGCCCTTCCCCGTAACCTTATATGTTCTTGAGCATCGAGCCGATGCGATCAGCTCGTATCCGCACCGTAGCAGTGACGGGCAAACCGGAGTTATCCGAAGCCGAGCTAAGCGCGGTGCGCAGAAGACGCTCGGTATCCAACGTCAAGGACGATACGGCGCCCGATCGAGATGTTGGTCAGGAAGGTCTCGTCGTGGCTCACCACGAGCAGCGCGCCGTCATAGGCCTGAAGCGCGGCTTCCACGGCGTGGATGGAGTCGAGGTCGAGATGGTTGGTGGGTTCGTCAAGGATCAGCAACTTGGGCGGGCGCGGTCCGCCCAGCCGACACGCAAGGCCTGCGCGCAGCATCTGGCCGCCGCTGAGCGTGCCCACGATCTGCAGCGCGGCGTCCGCGCGGAACAGGAAGCCCGCGAGCACTGCACGGCAGCTGTTCTCGTCCGAGTCCGGATTCAATCGGCGGAAGTTGTCGAGGATCGATGCCGCCGGATCGAGGAACGCGACGTGCTGGTCGATGACGGCGGCCGTGACGCCGAGGCGCACTTGCCCGGATAGCGGGAGGAGTTCGCCCGACACCAGCTTGAGCAATGTGCTCTTCCCCGCGCCGTTGGGCCCGGTGATGGCAATCCTCTCGGGCCCGACGATTTCAAGATCGACGTGCTCGATCAGGGGATCGTTGGATTGGTACCCCGCCGCAACGTCGTGCATCTCGAGCACTCTGCGCTCCGCGTGCAGGCCCGTTGGCGGCAGGACGATCGAGAGCTCCTGAAGGATCTCGATCCGCGCCTGCGCAGCCGCCACGGTCTCTGCCGCTTCGCCGGCGAGACGCTCGCCAAGGCGCTGGCCGCTTCCGCCGCTGGCCTCGGCGGCGTTCCTGCGCGCACCGATCAGGATGCGCGGCATGTCGCCCCGAGATGCCTTGCGCGATCCCGCCGCGTCGCGCCGCTGCTTGCGCTCGGCAGCCGCCTGCACTTTTCGCCCAACCTCGGCACGACGCTTCTGCGCGTGCGCCAGATCGCTGCGGGCGGCTTCGAGCTCGACGGCCTTGCGTTCGCGGTACTGGCTCCAGTCGCCACCATAGCGGGTGGCACCGAGCGTCGTCAGTTCGACAATGGCGTCCATGCGCTCGAGCAGCTCACGGTCGTGGCTCACGACGAGAAGGCCGTCGGTCCAGTCCTCGACGAGCCGGAGCAGCGCCTCGCGTCCGTCGCGGTCGAGATTGTTGGTCGGCTCGTCGAGCAGCAGGAAGTCGGGATGGTCGAAGATCGCGGCGGCGATTGCCGCACGCGTCCGCTGTCCGCCCGATAGCGAGGCGAGTGCAGTGGTTGCCCGCGCTTTCAGCTGTACGCGGTCGAGAGCCTCGCCGATCCGTTCCTCAAGCGTCCAGTCCGCGTCGGCCAGTTCGTCGAGGTCCGCAACGCCGTTCTCGGCGCGTCCCAGCACGCCGAGGGCGTCAGCTACGCCGAACATGTCGGCAATGGTCTCGCCGGCATATGCCCGAACCTCCTGCCGCATGACGCTGACGCGCCCATCGACGACGACCTTGCCGGATGTCGCGGTGAGGTCGCCGGAAAGTATCCGCAGCAGCGTGGTCTTGCCCACGCCGTTGCGTCCGACCAGACCGATCCGCTCGCGCGAGAGGTGGACGTCGATGCCGCCCAGCACCGGTCGGCCGTCGGGGGTCGCCCAATGGAGCGCCGCTGCGCTTAGCGAAGTCATCTCTCTGAAATCCGTCTCTTCTACAGCAGTCCGACGCTCGCCAACTGCCACTCAGTCTTCGATGCAAAGCTGAATCAGCCGCGCCAGACGCTCAGTGGTTGCCTGCCGGTCCGAGCCTTCGATCGGCGGTGAGCCGAGCGCGAAACGCAAGGTCGCAAAGCCGAGCACCTGCGCGGCGATCAGTGCCGCGCGAACCTGCGCATCGTGCCCGCCGATGCGGAGCGCCAGCGGATCGATCAGGGCGCGATGCAATGCGGCCGACAGGATCGGCGCCGCGGTCAGGCTGGTCGCCGATCGCAGCAGCAAGTGGAAGTCGTCGATCTCGTCCGTGTCGCTGGCCGGTGCGACCGGAAGCATCAGATGGCTCGCCAATCGCGTGCCCAAGGTTTCGAGCGGCCCTTGGAACACCTCTTCCGCGCCGAAGGCATGGTCGGCCAGCGCCTCGAACAGTCCGGCCTTGGAACCGAACAGACGCATGACGATCGCGGGATCCGTATCCGCGATCGCTGCGATCTCCCGCACCCCCACCGCGTCGTAGCCGGCACGGCTGAAGGCATGTCCCGCCGCCGCAAGCACCCGCGCCCGCATATCCGCCGACGATGTGCGACTGCGCCGGGCAGGTTTGATATCAACGGACGTTGACATACTTCGCCGGACCTTCCATCTGCATATTTATCTACAGTCGTTGATAAACGAGTCGAAACAGAAAAGCGAGACATGATCATGACACTCGATGGCAAGGTAGCGCTGGTCACCGGAGCCACCAGCGGCATCGGCTTCGCCGCGGCGCGACGTTTGGCAGAGGCAGGCGCGCACGTACTGGCAACGGGCCGGTCGCAAAGCGGGCTCGAGACCGTCCGCGCGATGCTGGGCGGTCGCGGAGAAGCGGTTGATTGCAACGTCGCCGATCCCAGCGCGATCGCGAGGCTGATGGAGTCGATCGCGCATAGCCGCCGCCAGCTCGACATCCTCGTCGTCAACGCCGGCGTTTCGAACGCGCCTGCGATCGGCGAGCTCACCCCCGAAACCTATGACGGCCTGATGGACGTCAACTGCCGGGGTGCGTTGTTCACGTTCGTCCACGCGCTTCCGCTTCTGGCTCAGGGCGCGTCGGTGGTCTTCGTCGGCTCCGTCGCGGGCAGCAAGGGCCAGCCGGGCGATCCGCTTTACGCCGGCAGCAAAGGCTTCGTCCGCGCATTTGCGCGCGGTGCCGGCACCGACCCCGAGATCCTCGCCCGCGGGATCCGGGTCAACGTGGTCTCGCCCGGCCCGATCGAAACGCCGCTGACGCGCGAGGCCACCGATGACGAGGACGCACGCGCCTATGTCGAAGGAATGATCCCGATGCATCGATGGGGACGGCCGGAGGAGGTCGCCGAGGCGATCCTGTTCCTGGCGTCCAGCGCATCGAGCTTCACCACGGGCGCGGAACTCACCGTCGATGGAGGAATGGCGCATGGCTGATCTTCACGATGGCCGGCCCGCGTCGGCTGCCGCGCCGGTCCGCGGCATCGGGCCGATGGGCTCTCCTGTCTGGTACGTCAGCCGCAATGCCGATGTCCGCACGGTCCTGTCTTGCCCGTTTGCCAGTTCGGACCCGTCACGCCCCGGCTTTCCCGAGCCCGAGGACCTCGACGATCGCACGCCGTTCCTGATCGAGCTCGACGCGCCCCGCCATGCCGAGCTTCGCCGGCTGGTGCTGCCCGAGTTCGGCACCCGCTCGGTGCGCGCTCTCGAGCCGCTGCTGCAGGCCTCGGCCGATTGGCTGGTGGCGCGGATGCAGGTCGCCGGTCCGCAGGCCGATCTGGCAGATGCTTTCGCCAAGCCGATGGCATCGCTTGCGATCTGCCACCTGCTGTCGGTGGCCCCGGCCGATGGTCCCTCTCTCACCTCCTGGGCCCGAGGTTCTAGGTGACGACAGCCGCGGACCGGAGGCACAGGGCGCCGCGCTCCAGGCGATCAACGGCTATATGGAAAGCCTGATCGACGAACGTATCGCCGATCCCGGTGACGATCTGTTCGGCCGGCTCGCGGCAGGGCCGTTGCGCGAGGGCAGGATCAGCCGCGCGGAGCTGGTTTCGCTCGCGATCATGCTGCTGATGGCCGGACACGACACCAATGCGAAGATGATCACGCTGGGCGTCGGCACGCTGCTGGACGAACCTGGGGCCGTCACAAGGATCGTGTCCGACGAGAGCGCGGCACACGCCGCCGTCGACGAACTGATCCGGCTGCATTCGATCGGGGACGACGACGGCTTCCGTGTCGCCACTGCCGACATCGCTGTTGGTGATGCGGTGATCCGCGCTGGCGAGGGCATCGTGCCGCTGGCCCGGCATGCCAATCACGATCCGGCGATTTTCGAAGCGCCCGAGCGGTTCGACCTTGACCGCAACACCAACCTGCATGTCGGGTTCGGTTACGGACCGCACTTGTGCCTTGGCCGACCGCTCGCGCGGGCGGTGCAGGCGATCGCCTACAGAACGCTGTTCGCGGTGATCCCGACGTTGCGCCGCGTCGCGGACGAACCGCGGCTCATCGTGACCGGTTGGTGAGATGACGCATCTATAGACGGCTATCCGTTGGCAGGGCCGTTTGGAAGCGTTGCCCCGCGGTAGGTGCTGCCACATGTCCGACCTGTCCGCCAACCTATGCCACCTCGACGACGATCCCTCGTGGCCATCCTGTTCGCGGCTAGGAACGTCGGCGGATTTCTCGACATTGCGAATGAGCGTGCCCGAGAAGACGAAATCCTGGCGAGACTGATCGAGCCGGGCATCGCGTGGGCCTGCCAGCCTGATGCTGGCATCGGTTCACAGGAGCTTGTCCAATGTGATCGGCAGCTCCCGCACGCGCTTGCCCGTCGCATTGTAGATCGCGTTGGCGACGGCTGCGCCCGTGCCCGTGATGCCGATCTCGCCGATGCCGTGCGCGCCCATCGGGGAATGCGGATCGGGGATGTCGGTCCAGATCACGTCGATCTCGGGTACGTCCATGTGCACCGGCAGATGATAGTCAGACAGGCTCGGATTCATGATCCGTCCCTTGCGTTCATCGAACTGCGTCTCTTCCATTAACGCTAGACCGAGTCCCATGATGATACCTCCGCGGAACTGGCTCGTCGCGGTCTTGGAGTTGAGGATCCGCCCGCAGTCGAACGCGCCGAGCACGCGGCTCACGCGCGGCTCGCCAGTGATCACGTTGACGCGCACTTCACAGAAGATCGCGCTGTGGCTGTGCATCGACCAATGCATCGTCTCGAGCGGCTTGGGCGAGGCGGCCTCCACCGAAACAGTGTCTCGCCCGGCGCGAGCCAGGATCGACGCATAGCTTTCGTATCGGTCGGGCTCGTCGGCCTTGCACAAGCCCGCATCGCGGCTGGCGACGTCATCCACGTCGAGTCCGGCCAGCGGCGAGTCGTTGCCGGCGAGCTTGATCAGTTCCTTCACCAGCGCGCGATAAGCGGCGATCACCGAAGCGCCGATCGACGCGGTCTGCTGCGATCCGCCCGCGAGCACGACGCCGGGCAACGTCGAATCGCCGTAGTTGAACGTGAGCGCGTCCATCGCCAAGCCCAGCCTCTCGGCGGCGACCTGGCTTTGCGCGGTCGCGGTGCCCATGCCCATCTCGTGGGCGGCAATGTCGACGCTCGCGCGGCCATCCTTCGTCACGGTGATCCGCGCGGCGCCGCCGGGCATCCGGTAGTACGGATAAGTCCCGGTCGCGCAGCCCATACCGACCAGCCACTCGCCATCGCGCACCGCGCCCGGAATGGGATTGCGCCGGTTCCAGCCGAACTTCTCGGCGCCAGCGCGCCAGGCCTCGTCGATGTGCCGTGACGAGAACGGCAGGCCCGATGTCGGATCCTTGTCCGGCTCGTTCAGCAGGCGCAGCGCGACCGGGTCGATGCCGAGTTCGTGCGCCAGTTCGTCCATCGCGCTTTCGAGCGCGAACGTGCCGACCGACTCACCGGGCGCGCGCATGAAGGTGTTGGCGAGCATATCGAGCGAGACCGTCTGGACGTCGAGCAGCACGGTCTCGGAGGCATAAGCGCTGCGGGTCCCCATGATGAACGGTTCGGCCATCGCGTTGTCGGCGGTCTTGGGGGTTACCCCGGTGTGGATCAGAGCCTTGAGCCTGCCGTCAGGCCCGGCGCCCAGCGCCACGCGCTGCTCGGTCGGCGAGCGGCCGCCGACGATCCGGTAGACGTCTTCCCGGGACAGCGCGCACCGCACCGGACGCCCGGAAACCTTGGCCGCCGCAGCCGCCAGAATGTGATGCTGCCACATGCATTTGCCGCCGAACCCACCGCCGACGAACGGCGACGTGATCACCACCTGCTTCTCGTCGATGCCGAAGATCTGGCCCAGCGTCCACGCGGTGTGCGCGACGAGCTGCGAGGCGTCGTGAATGCGCAGCGTCTCGCCTTCCCACGCGACGGTGACCCCGTGGAGTTCGATCGCGTTGTGGTTGTGGCGCGGCGTACGATACGTCGCGTCAACCCGCGACGGCGCGGCGGCCAGCGCCTTCTCGGCATCGCCCATCTCATTGCGCAGCGGCTCTCCGCGGAACGTGGCCTGCGTCGTTCCCCGCGCGACCGCCTGCGCGAAATTGATGTTGGCGGGCTCTTCCGCATACGTCGCCCGGATCAGCGATTTGGCGTGGTCGGCCTGCTCCTGCGTTTCGGCGAGCACGACGGCGATCGGCTCGCCGTTCCAGCGGATGCGATCGTCCTGCATGACCGGAAGGTCGTCGCCGCCCGCCGCTTTGGGCGCGGACATGAACACCGGCGGCGGCTGCATCGACGGGGCATTGCGATACGTCATCACCGGCACCACGCCGGGCGCAGCCTGCGCGGCGCTCGTATCGATCTCGAGGATCCGCCCCTTCGCGATCGTGCTACACGCGATCGCCGCATAGACCATGTTCTCGAACACGAACTCGGCGGCAAACCGCGCCGCTCCCGAGACTTTGAGAGGGCCGTCCAGGCGAGAGATCGGCTTGCCGACATGGCCATGCTTGTGCTCGATCAGCGGGTCGGGCTTGCCGCCGGGAATCCAGCTGTCGGGCGACATGGCGATCGCCTTGGCCATCGTGCCCTGTACGGCGCCCTGCACGACGCCTTGCGCCAGTTGCTTGGTGTCCTTGAAAATGCTCATGCCTGCATGTCCGTGAGTTCGCCGAGCGCCGCGACGATCGTTCGCCGGGCCAGCTCGACCTTGAAGCCATTGTGTTCCAGCGGGCGGGCGTCGGCGAGTTCGGCTTCGGCCGCCGCCGCGAATGCTGCTTCGCTTGGCGCGCGGCCGCGAAGCGCCGCCTCGGTCTTTGCGGCGCGCCACGGCTTGTGCGCGACACCGCCGAGCGCGACCCGCACATCCTTGATCCGCCCGTCCTCGATCTCGAGCGCCGCGGCGACCGAGATCAGCGCGAACGCATAGCTCGATCGGTCGCGCACCTTGCGGTACGTCGAGCGTCGCGCTAATGGCAGCGCCGGCAGTTCGATCGCCGTGATCAACTCGCCGGGCTCCAGCATGGTCTCGATGTCCGGCCGGTCGCCGGGCAGCCGGTGAAAGTCGGTAAGCGCGAGCGTCCGGGCGCCGGCGCCGCTTTCGAGGTGAACGACCGCATCGAGCGCGGCCAGCGCGACGCACATGTCCGACGGGTGCACCGCGATGCACGAATCCGATGCGCCGAGGATCGCGTGCATGCGGTTGAAACCGTCGATCGCATCGCAGCCCTGGCCGGGCTGGCGCTTGTTGCAGGCCGATCCATCGTCATCGTAGAAATAGCTGCAGCGGGTCCGCTGGAGCAGGTTGCCGCCCACCGTCGCCATATTGCGGATCTGCGCGCTGGCGCCCGCGACGATCGCACGAGTTAGCACCGGATAGCGCGTGCGCACCGCCGGGTGCTCGGCCAGCGCGGTGTTGCTGACAGCCGCGCCTATCCGCAGCCCGCCGTCTTCAAGCTCGACGATTTCGCGAGAAAGCCCGCTCACGTCGACCAGTGCGGCCGGCCGCTCGAGGGTTTCCCGCATCAGGTCGACGAGGTTGGTGCCGCCGCCCAGGAATTTTGCGCCGGGCTGGCGCGCGCGGCGAACCGCATCCGCGGTGTCGGCGGCGCGAGCATAAACGAAAGGTGTCATTCGGCAGGCTCCGCGAATGTCGCTTCGATCGCATCGACGATGCCGTTGTACGCGCCGCAGCGGCACAAGTTGCCGCTCATCCGCTCGCGCAGCTCGTCGCGGCTGAGCGCGATCGTCGCGGACCCGAGATCCGCCGTGACATGGCTCGGCACGCCGCGCCGCAGCTCTTCGACCATCGCCACTGCCGAGCAGATCTGCCCCGGCGTGCAGTATCCGCACTGGAAGCCGTCATGCTCGACGAACGCGGCCTGGAGCGGATGGAGCGCCGCGACCGTACCGAGACCCTCGATCGTGGTGACCGAACGCCCCTCGTATTGTACCGCAAGCGCGAGGCAGGAGAGGATGCGCTCTCCGTCCACCAGCACCGTACACGCGCCGCAAGCGCCTTGATTGCAGCCCTTCTTGGTCCCTGAGAGCCGCAGATTCTCGCGCAGCAGGTCGAGCAACGATACCCGCGGATCATCGGGCAATGCGACAGCCTCACCATTTACCTTCATGTGCATGGGCAGCTTTTTCCATCCGATCGACGCGCGGCATGCTGCGACCGGTATCGGACTAACCCAGCAGCAGCGGTTTGGTGCCGCCGGTCCGCTGGCGCGTTGCGCTCATTGAGCAGATGACGGACTGCTTCGCGCCCATCGAAGCCATTCAAAGTGCGGGTAGCCCTTTCTCATACCTGCCATTACCGACCCTGGGACTATGATGCTCCGAACGACCGGCATTTCGGACCTTGGCGACCGCTCGGAATCATCAAGGAATCTGCGGTAAACTGCTCTCTGTTCAGCCAATCTTGGGAGCGCAAACAGGCCCTGCTGATTCGGTCCGACAAGTCTCGAGTAGGACCGCCGCTTACAAATCCACATCTCATGCAGGCCATCCCTTACGCCTGGGGTTCCTTGTTGAAGGCACGACGCGCTTTGAACTCCCGCGGGCTCTCGCCGGTCATCCGGCGGAAGGTCACGGCAAAGTTGTTGGCCGAGGTGAAGCCGATCTCCTTCGAGACCGTCCTGACGGCGACACCCGAAAGCAGCAGGGACTTGGCCCGCTCCATCCGGTATTCCGCAATATAGTCGCCGATCGACCGTCCCCGGCTGGCCCGGAAGGCCCGGGTGAGATGCCGCACCGAGAGATTGCAGCGATCCGCAAGTTCGCGCAGCGTCGGCAGCAGACCGCCATCGCGCAAGCGCTCGTCGATCAGTTTCAGCCGCCACGGTGACAGACCGCCGCCGGTCTCGCTTTGTCCGATGCCCAGCAGATAGCGCGTCAAGTCGATCAGCATCTGCCCGGCCATCAACTCGATATAGGCCTCGCTGGCGAAACCCGGCCGCCGCATCTCCTGTGCGATGCGCAGAAGCATGTTGCGCATCCCGGTGTTGGCGATGTCCAGCCCCGCTATCAGGCGGCTGCCGGTCCATTCGACCGCGCCGTCGAAGTAATGTGCGACGGCCTCCGGGTTGAAGATGCAGACGATCGCCTCCTGGTGCCTGCATTCGGCGCGAATGTGGAGGATCTGACCCGGAGGATAGAAGAACATCTCGCCCATCGGCATGAATCGGTGCGGGCCCCAGAGCCGCGGAAAGCAGGCGGTGCCGTTCTTCGGCTGAGGCAGCAGCGAGAGCTGCAGATGATGATCGGCGGTTTCACCCGCGATCTCGATCGGTGCGTCCCATTCGGCACTGACCAGTTGCACGCGGCAAAACCGCGTCGCAACTTCGCGCGCGACCGTTCTGGTCCCGTTTGGCCTGCCCATGGCCGGCATC
The DNA here is from genome assembly GCA_903970225.1 of Actinobacteria bacterium 21-64-8. Taxonomy (GTDB): domain Bacteria; phylum Pseudomonadota; class Alphaproteobacteria; order Sphingomonadales; family Sphingomonadaceae; genus Novosphingobium. Next base: position 27,559 of record CAJCHR010000016.1, read on the forward strand.
TCCCATTACGGGATCTCTCGTCCCGTTTCGCAACCATAGCCGATAATTGGCGCGGCGCCACGTCCGTCGTTTCAAGGCAGGGAGCTTTGCAAGACCGCTGCGATCGGGCCAAATCTATCCTGACGGGGCGTAAAATCGTCGACGACGAACGCTGAGTGCTACCGGTCTTGGCGACTTGCCCTAAGCTTCCTCTGCGAGCCGGCGTGCCGGGTTGCTGCCCACAGGGCGGCGTCCCGAGCCTCCAGGAAGGAACGGCCGAGGGGAGAGAGCGATGCCAAAGCGTAGGCAAGTCATGTCCAGGATTCTGGCTACCACCGCGATCGGGCTCAGCTTCGCCGCGGCACCCGCCATGGCGCAAAATTCGGACAAGGCTACGGACTCCGGCGAGATCATCGTCACCGCCCAGCGCATCGAACAGCGCCTTCAGGACGTACCGATCTCGATCACCGTGCTGAGCCAGGACGCGATCACCAAGCGCAACATCGTCAGCAGCGTCGATCTCGGCACCTACGTCCCTTCGCTGTCGACGAACCAGAGCTTCGGCGCGGAGAAAGCCAGCTTCTCGATTCGCGGGTTCACCCAAGAGGGCAAGACTTCGCCCTCGGTCGCGGTCTATTTCGCCGACGTTGTCGCACCGCGGTCTAACGGCGGCACGACGTCGGGCAACGGCGCGGGCGTGGGCTCGTTCATGGATCTGCAGAACGTGCAGGTGCTCAAGGGTCCGCAGGGCACGCTGTTCGGGCGCAATTCCACGGGCGGCGCGATCCTACTCGTGCCATCGAAGCCGACGGAGAATCTCGGAGGCTATGTCCAGGGCTCGGTCGGCGATTACAACATGCACCGCATCGAGGCGGTGCTGAACGCGCCGATCACCTCGACCATCCGTGTACGCGGCGCGGTCGACTGGAACCAGCGCGACGGCTACGAGACCAACAAGAGCGGCATCGGCCCCAAGGATTTCGGCAACACGAACTATATCGCAGCGCGGTTCAGCGTGGTGGCCGATATCACGCCGGATCTCGAGAACTACACGATCGCGAGCTACAGCCGCTCGAACACACACGGCGTTCTGCAGAAGGTGTTCGGCTGCAATCGCGGCTATGCGAGCGGCGGCGGGCTGGTCGGGCTGCTGGGGCCCTACGCCTGCGGCCAGGTCGACCGGGAAAATGCCCGAGGCGACGGTTTCTGGGACGTCGACAACAGCGATCCCCACCCGAAGGAGCTCATCCGGCAGTGGCAGGTCATCAACACCACGACGCTCCGGGCCACCGATAATCTGACCATCAAGAATATCTTCTCCTACGCCCAGTACCGCGAAAGCGCCGACTTCGATCTGTTCGGCGACAATCTGATATCGACGGGACAGCCGCTCAACTTCGGGAATCTCGGTATCGGCGTCAACGCGATGGGAACCTGCCAGTATCCCAGCATGACTTGCACGACGCCGCTGATGCTTCCCACTACGCCGGGCCAGTCGCTGCCGGGCATTACGCTCCATCCCGGGGTAACCGGCAACAACTCGGCGCAGTCGACCCTCACCGAAGAATTGCAGTTGCAGGGCAATCTGTTCGGCGATCGGCTCACCTGGCAGGCCGGCGCCTATCTTGAATCGAGCAGGCCGCTCGGCTTCAATTCCGGCACGACCCAGATCTTCGAAAGCTGCACCGACTACGCAACTCTGCAGTGCACCAACCCCTTGCTGATTGGTTCGCTCTCCTCCTCGAATGTGAAAGATACGTTCAACAGCAAGGCGCTCTACGCGCAGGCGACCTACAAGTTGACAAGCCAGCTCAGCCTGACCGGCGGCATCCGCTACACTTCGGACAAGGTTTCGAGCGAATCGCGCAATGTGAATATCGAGGTCCCGACGCCCGGTACTGCGGTCTATTCCTGCCAGAACGTGGTGAAGTTCAACGTCGGCGGCGACATCAGCAAGCCGCTGATCGTGGATGGTCCGCTGTCGGCGCAGTGTGATGCTGTGCTTCATGAGAATTCGAAGCGTCCGACATGGTTGATCGACCTCGACTACAAGCCCACCGACGACCTGCTGCTGTATGCCAAATGGGCGCGTGGCTATCGCCAGGGGGCGATCAACTCGAACAACCTGGGCCTCGAGACCGCCGGGCCGGAAACGATCAACACGTACGAAGGCGGTCTCAAGGCCAGCTTCCGCGGACCGGTTCCCGGTTATTTCGACATCACCGGTTTCTACAACAACCTGACCAATCAGCAACTCGCGGTGGATTCGGTCGTCGCGCCGCAATTCCAGGGCAAGGTCCCCAACGCCCAGCCGATCCTGAACGCGGGCAAATCGCGCACTTGGGGCATCGAGATCGATACGTCGGTCAGGCCGTTCAAGGGCTTCAAGCTCGACCTTGGGTATGCCTACCTGAACACCAAGCTGATCGAATTTACCCAGCCGGTGAAGCCGGTCTATTATTCGGACCTGTTCCCTTCCGCGGATGTCGGCCAGCCGCTTGCCTTGTCGCCCAAGAACCGCGTGACGGTCACCGGGACCTATACGCTTCCCCTGGATGAGCATGTCGGGCGGGTTTCTTTCGGCGCGACCTTCACGCACACCGATGCCAATCGCGCTGTGTCTCCCAGTGTCGCGCCCAATTACCTGCTGCCCGCGGCGAACCTGCTCAATCTCAACGTCGATTGGGACTCGGTCCTGAGCAGCCCGATCGATCTGTCGTTCTTCATGACCAACGCGACGAACCAGAAATTGACGGTTTACGCGGCCGGCACATATACGACGAACGGGCAGATCTCGGGGCAGATCAACCAGCCGCGGATGTTCGGCTTCCGCGCAAAGTACCGGTTCTGAAGTTGATGCGGTCGAAGCCCGATCTCCTCGAAGGCGATCGGGCTTTGTCGTTGCATGAGAGCCATCCGAGGGAAGAACCATGACCATCGACTTGTCCGGCGGCCTGCCCGTCGAACGCGAATACGTCTACTCCGAGAAGCCCGGCCCCGAAGTGCGCGACGCGATCAACGTCTGGCTCGAGGAAGAGAACGCCGCCTTCGCGATGCGGATCGGCATCGAAACCGTCGCCGAGGATTGGGATTCGCCAGAACTCTGGCTTGACATCGCCTATCCGGACGGCCGGGTGATCAGCGGGCGCGAGCACGGCGCGCGGCATCCCAACATCGATGCCGCGGGCAAACCGACGGTGATCGGCTGCGGTCCGCTCGAGTATCGCTGCATCGAGCCGTTCAAGCACTGGCACATCGCGTTTACGCAGCACCCGGTGCGCGAACTGACAGCGCAGCAATTGATCGACGAGACTTATCCCGATCCGCCGCCGATGCGCGAGGTAAGCTTCGAGATCGATTTTTACCCGGTCGTGCCCCCGCTGATATCGGGGACGCTCAGCGAAGCCACCGCTGAGGAGGGCAGCTTCCTCAGCCCGCGCTACGAACAGCTGTGCCGCGCCAGGGGATGGCTTCAGATCGACGGCGATCGTCGCGAATTTTCCGGCCAGATCCTGCGGATCAAGCGCCAGGGCGTGCGCAAGTTCGAAGGCTTCTGGGGGCATTGCTGGATGTCGGCGCTGTTCCCGAGCGGCAAGGCCTTCGGGGTCAATGTCTTTCCGCCCCGCGCCGACGGCAAGCCCAGCTTCAACGAGGGTTTCGTGTTCGACGGCGATGGCACGCTGACGCCGGCCCGCGCCGTGCAAATTCCGTGGATGCGCGAACTGCTGACGGGCGGCGAGCATGTGCCGCTGGTGCTGGAAACGGCCGACGGGCTTATCGAGATCGACGGCACCACGTTCGTCAACTGCCGCTCGCTCGGTGCACACGTCTTGCCCGAAAGTTTTCCCATCGTGCAGCAGGCGCATGCCGTCTATAATTGGGGTGGTGAAACGACGGCAGGAATGATCGAACGATCGACCCTGCGCGATCACATGCGTTCCGTATGACCCGATCGTTTGCAAAGTTGCGGCCAGCGCGGCTTGCCGCTTGGGCCGTCTCAACCGAGACTCTTCGAACCCGCAACGATCGGGGGAAGCGATTGCCGCACCGGAGCGAACGAAGCGAGGTGGGCCGCCGATCAGGTGGACGCGCCTAGCCTTCCTGAGGCGGTAAGACGGCTGGCTGTGAAGGGGATTCAGTTGAAAGCCTCGATTGTATCGCTAATGACCTTTCCAGGGCATCCGCGGTCCTGATCTGCGCCTGCAGTGAGTTCAGATACATGTTATCACGCGCTCGAAATCCATCAGAGGCATAGCCTTCCACAGCTAGGTCCGCCTCAGATGCCGTGATGCCCACCTCCTTCAAAACCGCTGAAAGCAACTTTGTCTGCGCGGTTCTTATCTCGGTGTTTTGAAGTTCAATTCCTTGGGGTGTGGTGGCCTGTTCAACTCGGATCACACGGTGGTACGCGGCGAACGCTTCCATCACGCGACGCGAATGTGCGAACTCCACGCGAAGCAAATTGATAGCAGTTGAATAGGCTGGATCGCTTGGGAGATGCCTCGTGGCGATCAGCATCCGCACAACGATCATTTTACCATCGCGGATGCGACGTCGACCCTCGACCCACAAGGTGATCATCACCGCCGTGATTGGTGATAAAACGATGCCGCCGAGGGTCAGCCACTCATTCAGACCCATGGCGCGGCTCCTCCTCCCGATCTTCCACCCACCTGCGCTTCCGGCCAATGTTACCTACCGGTCACCTTTTCCATGTGAGGTAACCTTGAAAACCGCAGAAATCTGGCGCGCCCGAGAGGATTCGAACCTCTGACCCCAAGCTTAGAAGGCTCGTGCTCTATCCAACTGAGCTACGGGCGCGCGCCGGGGTTCTCTTAATCGGGCAGTGGCGGCGAAGCAAACGGTGGGGACGAACCGCGCGGCTTGCCGCTCGCGTGTCGCTGTGCGAGGCAGCAGGCGATCGGGATATCGGGCAAGGGGAGCAGCTATGACCGAAGCATTGTCACGGATCGAGGGTGATGCCGGTGCGCGGCGCCACTTCCGGTTCTTCGACTACATGCTCGCTGCGTTCGTCACGATCCTGCTGCTCTCGAACCTGATCGGGGCGGCCAAGCTCTCGATCTTCCATGGCTACGTGTTCGGCGCGGGCATCCTGTTCTTCCCGATCAGCTACATCCTGGGCGACGTGCTGACCGAGGTCTATGGATACGCCAACGCGCGGCGCTGTCTGTGGGTGGGCTTCTTTGCGATGCTGTTCATGGCGTTCATGAGCTTCGTCGTTGTCGCGATGCCCGCGTTCGGAGGGTGGGACTGCGCCGCAAGTAGCGATCCGCGCTTCGCCAGCGTGCTGTCTGCACACGGCTCTGGGGCGATCTGCCAATCGACATACGAATCGGTGTTCGGAAGCACCTGGCGCATCGTGCTGGCCAGCGTGATCGCGTTCTGGGCGGGCGAGTTCGTCAACTCGTTCGTGCTCGCCAAGATGAAGGTCTGGACCGGCGGCAAGTACCTGTTCACGCGCACCTGGGGCTCGACCATCGTCGGCCAGGCGGTCGACAGCTTGCTGTTCTACCCGATCGCATTTGCGGGCGTCTGGTCGGGTCAAAGCGTGCTCACCGTGCTGGTCACCAACTGGGCGCTCAAGGTGCTGTGGGAAATCCTGCTGACGCCGGTCACGTATGCTGTGGTGGGCTTCCTCAAGCGCACCGAGGGTGTCGACGTGTTCGATACCGGCACCGACTTCTCGCCATTTGCCAAGGTGCAGAGCACGGGTGATGTGAGCTCGCGTTTCTCCTAAAGGTGCGCCCGCATGGCGCTTGACCGAATCCTCCTCTCACGTTTCCGCAACCACCGCGACACGGCAATCGAAGGTACCGCGCAGTTCAACCTGCTCGTGGGCGAAAACGGCGCGGGCAAGACCAATGTGCTCGAGGCGATCTCGCTGTTCGCGCCGGGGCGTGGTTTGCGACGCGCGGCATTGGCCGACATGGCGCAAAGAACCGGGATGCAGGGAAAGGATGGCGGCTTCGCGCTGAGCGCCGAACTTGCGGGCGACGTGCGACTCGGCACGGGGATCGTGCCCGATCGACCGGGACGGCGTATCGTGCAGGTGAACGGCGCTGAAGCCAGCGCGACGAGCCTCGCCGAGTGGCTCGCCATCGGCTGGCTGACCCCGGCGATGGACCGGCTGTTCATGGAAGGCGCGGGCGCGCGGCGGCGGTTTCTCGACCGGCTGGTGCTCGCACTGGAGCCTTCGCACGCACGCAATGCGGCCCGGCTGGAGGCGGCACTGCGCGAACGCGGGCGATTGCTCTCGGCAGACGCGGAGCCCGATCCGGCCTGGCTCGACGCGATCGAGGCGCAGATCGCGGAGAGCGGCGCAGCGGTCGCGGATTCGCGCGGCGATCTTGCGAGACGGCTCGACGCGGCGCTGGCGGCGCTGCCCGCCTCGCCATTCGCGCGGCCTTCGCTCACTTATGTTCCCGGAGGCCCGACCGGAGCGAACGCGCTCGCGCAGGCTCTGCGCGAGGGGCGGCGGCGCGACCGGGCCGCTCAGCGCACGCTGACCGGCCCGCACCGCGATGATCTGGCGGTAACGCTCGCCGCCAAGAACCAGCCTGCGGCCGAGTGCTCGACGGGCGAGCAGAAGGCGATGCTGATCGCGATCACCCTCGCGCATGCGGCGCTTGGCGAAGTGGAGCGCCCTCGCCTGCTCCTGCTCGACGAAGTGGCCGCGCACCTCGACCCGCTGCGGCGCGAAGCCTTGTTCGAGCGGCTGGCCGAGGGCCGCGCACAGGTGTGGATGACGGGCACCGAGCGCGCACCATTCGCGCCGATCGTGGAACGGGCTGCGGTGTGGCGCGTGAATGACGGCAGAGCGGAGCGGCAGTAAAGTCCTTCGCTGAAGAAGACAAGCTACGGCAGCGCCTTGACCACCGTGTCGATCGTCGCCTTGACGATCGCATCCACCCCCAGCGCGGTCGGATGCACATGGTCCGCCTGCACCAGTTCGGGCTTGCCGACTACGGCCGCGAGGAAGAACGGCACCAGTACGTCGTGATGCTTTTTCGCGAGGGCGGGAAAGATCCCGTCGAAATCGCGGGCGTAAGAAGGCCCGAGGTTCGGCGCGGCGAGGATGCCCATGATCACTACGGGGATGTGCCGCTTGTCGAATTCGGCGAGGATCGCATCGAGGTTCTTGCGCGCATCCGCTGGTGGCAGTCCGCGCAGCATGTCGTTGCCGCCAAGGCTCAGGATCACCAGCCCGGGCGGACGCGGCTGATTGTCGAGCGTGAACGCCAGCCGCGCGAGCCCGTCGGCGGTGGTGTTGCCGGACACGCCCGCATTGCTGACCCGCGCATTGATGCCGCGAGCCCGCAGCGCCTTCTCGAGCTTCGCTGGGTAGCTTTCACCGAAATTCAGCCCGTATCCGGCAAGCAGGCTGTCACCGAGCGCCAGAATATCGACCTCGGGCCCTTTGACGGCCGGTTCGGACGCGGCCTCGTGCGCCTGCGCGGAAGGCGGCGGCGGCGGCACCGTGTCCTTATGGCAAGCCACAAGCGCGAGCGTTGCAACCAGAGCGACCGCCAACCTTGCGCTGCGAAAAATATACATCGCGTCGTCTCCTTGGCGCGGGGCACTAGCTATCCCATCTCCGCCGCGTGACAAGTCCCGTTCCCGCCCCGGCGCCCGCGATCGTCGCCCGGGGCCTTCGCCTGACCCTTGGCAGCGGCGACGGTGCCGTAGACGTGCTCAAGGGCATCGACCTTATCGTTCCGCAAGGCCAGGTGCTGGCGCTGCTCGGGCCATCCGGATCGGGCAAAAGCTCGCTTATGGCGGTGTTAAGCGGGCTCGAGCGAGCGAGTTCGGGCGGGTTATCGGTGGGCGGCGCCGATTTCGCTGCGCTGGGCGAAGACGGCCTTGCCCGGGCGCGGCGCGGACGGATCGGGATCGTGCTCCAGGCATTTCACCTCCTGCCGACGATGACCGCGCAGGAAAACGTGCAGACGCCGCTCGAATTGGCCGGCATCGCGGGCGCAGCGGCGCGGGCGACAAGCGAACTCGAAGCCGTGGGGCTTGGCCACCGGTTGTCGCATTATCCGGCGCAGCTTTCCGGCGGCGAGCAGCAGCGCGTCGCCATCGCCCGCGCATTGGCGCCAAGCCCCGCGATCGTGTTCGCCGACGAACCCACCGGCAACCTCGACGCGGCGACTGGGGCAAGCATCGTCGATCTGATCTTCGCCCGCCGTGCCGAAACCGGCGCAACGCTGGTGATCATCACTCACGACGCTGCGCTGGCCGCGCGCTGCGAACGGGTCGTGACGCTGGCCGATGGGCGGATTGCAGAGGATAATGGCGGGTGACCTGGGCGATCGCCTGGCGGATCGCGCGGCGCGACTTGTCGGCGCGCTTCCGCGGCCTCAGGCTCCTGCTCGTCTGCCTGTTCCTGGGCGTTAGCGCGCTCGCCGCGATCGGGACGCTGACGACCGCGATCTCGACCGAACTTGCGGTGCGCGGCCGCGAGATCCTGGGCGGCGATATCGAGGCACGCGTGTGGCAGCGGGGACTGACCCCGGCCGAGAACGCGGCGCTCGAAAAGCTCGGCACCGTTTCCAGCGGCCTGCGGCTTCAGGCGATGGCCAGCGCCAATGGCGTCACCGCGCCGGTCGCGCTGAAGGCCGTCGACGCCCGCTGGCCGATGGTGGGCCGATTGTCGCTGAAGGACGGACGCCAGGTTGGCGCGCCCCCTCCGGGCACGGTGTATCTGGCCGACGGCGCGGCCGCGCGGCTTGGCGTTTCGCCCGGAGCGACGATTGCGATCGGCGACCAGCCGGTGAAAGTCGGCGGGATCATCGATCGGGAACCCGAATTGCTCGGCGAAGGGTTCAATCTCGGGCCCTCCGCGATCACCGCGCTCGACCTGCCGGCACGCGCCGGCCTGACCGCGCCGGGCGCGATGTACCGCACCAAGGCGCGCGTGGCATTGCGACCTGGGATCGATCCCGAAGTTGCTGTGGCACGGTTGCAGAAGGCCTTCCCCTCCTCAGGGTTCGAGTTCCGCACACGCAATGATGCCGCGCCCAGCACCGGCGATTTCGTGCAACGGATGGGGGAGTTCCTGGTGCTGGTCGGGCTAGCGGCGCTCGCGATCGCCGGGATCGGCATCGGCGGCGGCGTGTCCTCCTATCTCGACGGCCGTCGCGGCAGTATCGCCACGCTCAAGGTGCTCGGCGCGACCAGCGGTGACATCGCGCGGATCTACCTGCTGCAGATCGCGGCAGTGGCGATCGTCGGCAGCGCCGCCGGGCTGATCGCCGGAGTGGTGGCGGTGCCGCTGGTGGCGCAAGCTCTGTCCGGGCTTCTCCCTGTAGAGAGCGGCTTCGTGTTCGCGCCCGCTGCGCTTGCGAGCGCTGCCGCATATGGCTTGCTCGTGGCGCTGGTGTTTGCCGCGCCGCCGCTGCTACGCGCTCGCGCCTTCCCGGCGATGGCGCTTCTGCGAGCGCGGGTGACACCGCTGCGGCTGCCCCCACGCATGGTGGTACTACCCGTCGGGCTCGGTCTCGCCGGGATCGCCGCGCTGGCGCTGGCGGGCGCACAGGACATCAAGATTACCGCGATGTTTCTCGCCGGCACCGCGACGCTGCTCGGTCTGCTCGCCGCGCTTGGACTTGCGATCCGCGCGATTGCGGCACGGCTCCCCCGCCCGCGCGGGCCTTTGTTGCGAGCAGGGCTCGCCAACCTGCATCGGCCGGGCGCACCGACGGGAGCGCTCGTGACGGCGCTGGGCTTCGGCCTCTCTGCATTCGTGCTGCTCGCGGTGATCCAGACCAGTCTGGATGCGAACATCGCCAAGAAAGTGCCGAGCCGCGCACCTGATTACTTTGTCCTCGACCTGCCCAAGCAGCGCGAGGCCGAGTTTCGTGCAGCGGTCACCCGCACCGCGCCGGCCGCGAAAATCCGGACGGCGCCGTCGCTGCGTGGCGCGATCCTCGCCTACGGCCCGGCAGAGGCGATGACGCGGGTGTCCGATCTCAAGGACATCCCCAAGAATGCCTGGGCGCTCAAAGGCGAGCGCGGTCTGACGTTCGCTGACGATGTCCCCGAGGGAAATACCGTAACCGACGGCAAATGGTGGGCGCGCGGCTACACCGGGCCGCCGCTGGTCTCGGTCGACAAGGATCTCGCCGATGCGATCGGCCTCAAGGTTGGCGACAAGGTGACGATCGGCCTGCTTGGGATCGAGCGCAGCGCGACGGTGGCTTCGCTTCGGCGGATCGACTGGGACTCGTTCGGGTTCAACAACGTGCTGGTGTTCTCGCCCAATGCATTGAGCGATGCGCCCTACAGCCTGGCCGCGACGATCGATCTTCCGAACAAGGCCGCGAGTGCGGGTCTGCTACACCAGCTTGTGCGGCAGTTCCCGTCGAGTTCTGTGGTCGAGACCGGCGGCCTGCTGCGTGACGCCCGTGCTCTGCTTGGCCAAATCTCGACCGCGATCCTCGCGGCTGCCTCGGTAACGGTATTTGCCGGACTCGCGGTGCTTCTCGGCGCGATCGCCGCCGCGCGGGCGGCGCGCACTTACGACAACGTGATCCTGCGCGTGCTCGGCGCGAGCCGGGGCCAGCTCCTGCTTTTGCAGCTTGCCGAATACGGTGCGCTCACTGCGATCCTCGCGCTGGTCGCGCTCGGCCTCGGCAGCGCGATCGGCTGGGTGGTGATCGTCAAGCTGTTCGACTTCGCCTGGCTGCCCGACTGGCCGCGTGTGCTCGGCGTGCTTGGCGGCGGGCTCGTACTGGTCCTCGCATTTGCGCTCGGCGGGTCGATTCCGTTGCTGCGGGCGCGCCCGGCGCAGGCATTGCGGGAATTGTAAGCGACGAGCCCGAATGATCCGGACCGGATGAGACCCACTCGATAATCTATGGTGCGATCCGGGCCGAAGCGGTATGAGCCCGGCAACGACACCGGGGACGGGCACAAGCAGTGAATTGGTTCCGTAAGGTCTTCTTCCGCCAATCGTCCGTGCCAGAGGTTCATTTCGAAGCACCCCCGGTGCTTCAGGCTCTGCCCGCATACACTCCGCTTCCCGCGCCGCAGCCGCCTGAACTGCGCAAAGTCACCAGTTCTTCGGCGCTCCCCAGCTTTCAGACCCCGGGTAGCGAACTTGGCCTCAGCTTCCATACGGTTGAGGGGGAGAACACGCGCAACAAGGTGCGCGACGCGTTCTCCCCCTCGCTGCCGATCACCAATCCCCGGTTGCTCGCCGGTCGGACCGAGGCGCTCAAGACGCTGATCCGCGCGGTCGAGGACCTGAAGCTCCACATCGTGATCTATGGCGAGCGCGGGATGGGCAAGACCTCGCTGCTGCAGATCCTCAAGCAACTCGCCGAATCCGCCAAGTATCAGGTGGTCTACCATTCGTGCGGCGAGGATGCGCACTTCCCCGACATGTTCCGGGCAATCGCAGCGGAAATCCCTCTGCTGTATTATGAAGGTTTCGACGTCGCGAGCGCGGACAGGCGGCACACGGGCTCACTCGCCTCGCTGCTGCCCACGGGCGATTTCAACGTCAGCCAGCTCAGCGATACGTTCGCGAAGCTCTCGAATACGCGCGTGCTGATTATGCTCGACGAGTTCGATCGCAGCCCGACCGGGCTGTTCCGCCGCAACATCGCGCAACTGGTCAAGAATCTTTCCGATCGATCGGTCAAAGTGCAGCTGGTGATCGCCGGAGTGGCGGGGAACCTGTCCGATCTGGTCGAACATATACCTTCGATCCGCCGAAACATCCTGGGTTTCCGCATTCCCGAGCTGAAACCCACTGAGGTGCAGCAGATGGTCTCGATCGGCGAGGAAATCAGCGGGTTGATCTTCGATCCCGAAGCATCGGCGCAGGTCATCGCGATGGCCAACGGCTCGCCATACCTCGCGGCCTTGCTCAGCCAGTACGCCTCGTTCGGTGCGCTCGATCGCGGCGCCTCGATCGTGGCGCCGGTCGATGTCGTGAACGCCGTGGCGCAAGTCGCTGACGAACTGCGCGCGCGGCTGTCGGATGCCTCTGGTGAGGCAGTCGACCGCGCACTCGTGGATGGCTGGGGCGCGACGCTGCATACGTTCGCCAACCACTCGATGCACGACATGGGCTGCCTCGATGCGGACACCGTTCAGGGCGTTCTTGCCGATCGCCGCTTCCTGGATGTCGCCGAGCAGCTGCGCGAAACTTACGGACTGCTGATCACCGCGTTCGATGAAAAGCCTGAGCGGTACCGTTTTCGCGAGGAGGGGCTTGGAAGCTACATCTGGCTGCGTCTTGCGGAGAACGGCGTGAACGCCGGGCGGCAGCCGGCGGAACAGGCCTGAGGCGACGAGGCTGTCGGAGGCAAGCTCTTGGTCGAAGCGCGGTCTGGGTGAGGCACGATGATCGGTCCTGAAGCCGGCCGCGATGTATCGATCGTGGTCCCCCACTACAACGACCTTGCCAGCCTGGGCATCTGCCTTGACGCACTGGCGATCCAAACGCTGCCCGCCGAGCGGTTCGAGATCATCGTCGCCGATAACCGATCGCCTTGCGGCATCGGTGCGGTGGAGGCGCTCGTTGCCGGACGCGCGCGTGTGATCGACGCTCCTGAAAAAGGCGCAGGTCCGGCGCGCAACGCAGGGGTTGCTGCGTCGGCCAGGCGGTTGCTCGCTTTCACGGATTGCGACTGCGTGCCCGAACCGGGCTGGCTGGAGGGCGGTCTGACAGCGCTGGAGGATGCCGATGTCGTCGGCGGCCGCATGACTGTTTCGGTCGGCAGCGAGGCGGCGATGACGGGAGCCGAAGCGTTCGAACGCGTGTTCGCATTCGACAACCGCGATTATGTCGAAACCAAAGGTTTTTCCGTCACTGCGAACCTGTTCACCACGCGCGCCGTGTTCGACGCAACCGGGCCGTTCCGGAACGGGGTGTCCGAGGACCTTGAGTGGTGCCGCCGTGCGGTCGGCAAAGGCTATTGCCTCGCTTATGCCGCGGATGCGGGTGTAGCCCACCCCGCGCGTGCAAACTGGACCCAGCTCAAACACAAGTGGCGGCGGCTGAATCGCGAGCGGTTCACCCTTGAGGCCGGCACTCTTGGCGGAAAGGTGAAGTGGGCCGCACGCACGATCGCGCTGCCGCTGTCGATTTTCGCGCACGTCCCCAAAGTGGCCGTGAGCCAAAATCTTCCCGATGCCCCTGCCCGGCTGCGCGCATTGGCGACACTGACGCGGCTACGGCTTTGGCGCATGTCGGATAGCTTTGCGCTTCTGGTGAACGGAGGCGCAGGCCGTTGAGTGATCCAATGCATGTGGCGGTGGTGATCGTGGGCTTTCGCAACACGGGCGATCTCGTCCGTTGCATCGGCGCGCTGGACGGCTCGCACTACGCCGATTTCGACGTGATCGTGGTGGAAAATGGCGGACACCAGGCATTCGAGCGTGATGTCGCGGCGCTTCCGGCGGTTCTGTCAGGCGGCCAGCCGGTCCGACTGGTCGAAGCGCCCGGCAATCTGGGATTCGCAGGCGGCGTAAACCTTGGCATCGAGCGCACGCCCGAAGCCGACGCGTGGTGGGTTCTCAATCCTGACGCGGTGGCGTCGCCCGAAGCGATGGGCGAACTCGTCAAGCGGCTCGCGGCGGGAGACTGTGATGCGGCGGGCGGCGTTCTTCACTTCGCAGACGGCACGATCCAGTCGGTCGGCGGCATCTGGCAGAGCTGGATTGCACGCGCGGTATCGATCGGTTCGGGTGCGCCATTGTCGACCCGTTTCGATCAGGTGGAGGTCGAGGCGAAGCTCGATTACATCGTCGGCGCCTCAATGCTGATCCATCGGCGCTTCCGCGAAAAAGCCGGGCTGATGCGCGAGGATTATTTCCTTTATGCTGAAGAAATCGAGTGGTTCCTGCGCGGTGCCAAAGCCGGGACGAGGCTAGGCTTCGCTCCTGAGGCCCTCGTGCTTCATCATCAGGGGACGACGACCGGCTGGAGCGAAGGTATCCGCAAGCGCCCGAAGATGCCGGTCTATCTCGATGAACGTAACCGCATTCTCGTCTCGCGCGACCAGTTTCCGGTACGCGCGCCGATAGTTGCGATCGGATCGCTCTTATTGATGATCGTCAGGTTCGCACGAAAGCGCGCATGGCGACAGATCGGATATGGTATACAGGGCTGGATCGCCGGTGTCGGCGGTAAGCGCGGCGTCCCCCGCTGGATGAGCGGTTAGCCGCGCCGAAACTTAAAGGTGCAGCGAAAGCAGCGGATGCACCGCCGCAAGCAAGCCCGTCCACAACGCAACCGCCAGTCCGCCGATCACCACCATGCGAAGCTGCATCGGCAATTTCTCGTCATCGGTCATATCACCCTCCAGCTCCATTTGCCGCAAGTGTGTTGCGGTCAAGATCTGCGCCACATTGTCTGGCGCATCTGAAATAACGGCATGACCGGGGATAGGTTCCTCGAAAGCGCAACCATACGTCCCGTCGGCCTTCCAGATGATGTGCGCGACGCGATGGCCGATGCCGCCGATGCCAACGCTCACCCGCGCGAAAAGCGGCAGATCGGCGTGCGAGCGAAACCGGCATCCGCCCGTCGTCAGATCTAGCAGTACGACATCTTCGACCGACGCACCGAAGCGCAGCACGGCCGGACGATCAACCTCAAGCCTGTCTTCTGTTCTGGGATCATCAGTATGCGGTAACGCGACGACCATGATCCGTCTCCTGTTCGACTGAAGCCCTTCTTATGTCGGCATTGGTTGCCAAAGTGTTTAGATCGCAGGCCGCTCGGCCATCCCACAAGTACGGTTTGCAGACGGAGTGTGTCGGAATGGGGCGCTATAACGGCAATTCCGCTTTGATCCGCGAATACTCCGGAACGGATTTGGTTACCGTTGCTCGCCCCCGGTCACCACGGCACATCCAGGTATTCACGGGAAGCCGCTCACGGCTGACCCGTCTGCGGACCGAGGTCGCCCATGGGAGACATACTGGATTTCTCTTGCGACGCGTCTTCGGCGTCATGGCGGCAATTCCTCGATTCTTTGCTTGAGATCAAACGCGCGAGCGAAGTCGGCAGTGTGACAGCACGGATCCGCCCACCGGCTCGATGCGAAGCCGAGGCAAGGCGCCTTGTCCGTGACATGAACCTTACCGATCACGTCGAATTGCTCGAGCCAGATCTCGCACCACAATCCAGTTGCGATCCCCGAGCGGAGCATACAGGCCCGATCGCGCGCCTGCGACGAGGCCTGGCGGGACGGCTGGGATCTGCACGGCGCCTATCGCGGTCTTAGCCGCATTCCGCGTCGCGGCACGATCGCGCGCCGGACATCCTCGATACGAAAAAAATCGGGCATTAACGTCAGCTTGCGTGACATTCCCTTCAACGTTCGTTCATCCGGAACTACGTATGTGGGTCGGGCATTCGTCTTGGCGGCGTCTCGGTTTGGCGCGCCGCACCATGCCTTCGGAGAATGACAATGAGAACCGTCTCGATACCTGGCGTGGCGCGGCTGCGGATTGCCGTCGCCGGGCTCATAATGCTGGCGCTCGCCGCATGCGCCACTCCCTTCAATGCCAATGTTTCGCGCTTTCAGTCGCAGCTTCCTGCGCCTGCAGGCCAGACTTTCGCCATCGTTGCCGATAACCCGGCGCTGAAGGGCGGGATCGAATTCGGCGAGTATGCCGACGTCGCGGCCGCAAGCCTGACTCACGTCGGTTACACGCGTGTGGCCGACCCCTCGCAGGCGCAGCTGGTCGTGCACTTCAATTACGGCATCGATACCGGCCGCACCCGCATCCAGTCGACCGGCTTCGGCGATCCGTTCTGGAGCCCATGGTATGGCGGCGGCGGATTTGGCCGTGGCGGATTTGGTCGCGGCGGCTGGGGTCGCGGCGGTTGGGGCGGCGGCTACGGTGGCTTGTGGCAGTACGGCTGGTATGATCCTTGGTTCGACAACGGCATCCAGAGCTACACCGTCTACACCAGCAAGGTCACGCTGACGATTGCCGACCAGACCGGCAAACACTTGTTCGAAGGCCGTGCCGAGGCCGTCTCCACCTCGAACCGGCTGCAATATCTGGTGCCGAACCTTGTGCAGGCGCTGTTCACCAACTTCCCCGGCAATTCGGGCGAGACGTTGCGCATCACCGTGGCACCTGAGAAGAAGTAATAGGTTACGGGGGCCGCCTCTGTCCAGAGACAGGGCGGCTTCCTAACCATTTTCT
>CAJCHR010000017.1 GCA_903970225.1 Actinobacteria bacterium 21-64-8
TGCCGTTAGAACTACGTAGGTGAGCGCCGCACGGGCGATCTCGCCGCGCAGCATGTCGGCCGGACGGTCACATCCTGCCAGAAGATAACGGTGCGTGGTGCGCAGCCAGAGCGTCGCGAAAGCGATCGGGATCAGCATCCAGACGACGTTGGGCACGTCCGGGGCATCGATGAGGCCGGCCGCACCGGCAACCGCCGAAACGAACAGCACCGCAAGCGCCGTCACGATCCCGCCAAGCCGCACCAGCGGCGCTGAACAGCGCACGATCTCGAGCAGTTTGGTCCAGCCGGGCATCGCCGGCGCGAACGGTGCGGGCATGAACAGGCGCCAGTGGCGGCGCAGCTGCTGCACCGGACCCGCGGTCCAGCGAAAGCGCTGCTTGCGGTAATCGTCGAACGTCTCGGGGATCAGGCCGCGGCCGAAGGTCTCGCCCAGATACAAACCGGTGTAGCCCGCCGCGCGCAGCCGCACCGACACTTCCGAATCCTCGGTCAGGCACCATTCTGCCCAGCCACCCGCGGCACGCAGCGCCTCGGTACGCAGCAGGCACATCGTACCGATGGTGAACGCGCCGCCGTATTCACTGACGCCCGGCCAGTCGATCTTGTTGGCTGGCATGTATTCCCAATAACACGCGGTCAGGAACTCGCTGTCCTCATGATCGCGGTAATCGTGCGGTGTCTGGATGTAGCCCAGCGCGGGATCGGCGGCGAAGAATGGCGCGAGGCGCTTGAGGAAATCCGGGCGCGAGTAATAATCGGCGTCGATCACGCCGATCAGTTCCGCCTTGGGGTCCATTACCTTCATCAGGAAATTGAGCGCGCCGGCCTTGGCGCCCGGCAGCGGCGAGACGTGGAAGAACCGGAACGCGTTACGACCCATGCGGCGGTTGAGCACCTCGCAGTGCGCTTCGAGCGGACGCCAGAGCCGCTCGTCCTTGGTGTTGTTGTCGCAGACCAGCACTTCGAAATCGTCGTAATCGAGCGCGGCGAGCCGGTTCATCGTCTGGATGACGAGTTCGGGCGGTTCGGCGTAGCAGCACAGTTGGAGCGAAACGCGCAGCGACCGGTCCGCCTGCGGCCGCGCAGGAGCGGCGAACGGCAGGTGCCATGTCTCGTTGGTCATGATCGCCTCACGCGCGAAGCCGGCGACGGTCTGCGCGGCACCGAATGCCAGCATCGCGGCGAGTGCCAATGTGCCGAGCAGTTCGGCCCACAGCGGCAATCCGCTCTCGAACACGAACAATGCCGCCCACAGTCCCGAGACCGCGAGGCCGGTGACTTGTGTGGTGCGCCACAGCAGCCCTGGCATCGACAGCCGATGCGAGAAATATCCGAACGCACATCCGACGCCAAGGAACACCACCAGCACCGGCGCGAGATCCACCAGCCGCTGCGCGAACGGCGCGGCGATCAGCAGCGATCCGGCGAGCGAGACGCCGAGTTCAAGGATCTCGTCGGATTCCTTGCGCACGATCCGGTGCGGCGCCCGCACGGTTCGCAGCATCAGAAAGCCGACGATGAGACTCATCATGGCAAGAAACACCAGTGATGCGTCGAGCGATGCCCTGCTCATGGAAACCCGAATTCCTCTGAAAGACCCTGTTCGTCAGCAACTTGTACCAACGTCATTGCTGCAATGCACAAGCCTGCACAAGTGCTGCTGAACGGCGGCCGAATATGCGCTGAGCCGTGCCGAACGCGCTATGCTTCGTATACCGAAGCATTTCGCAAGCGAATCATGGCAGCAGAACGGTGTCGCGCGGCATCGGCAGCGTGCGCGGAAAATCGAGCGTATAATGCAAGCCGCGACTCTCATGGCGCTTCAGCGCCGAGTTGACGATCAATCCGGCGCATTCGAGCAGGTTGCGCAGTTCGATCAGGTCGGTCGAAACGCGAAAATGCCCGTAATAATCATCGACTTCATCGCGCAGCATCTTGATTCGGTGCTGCGCGCGCTCGAGCCGGCGGGTGGTCCGCACGATCCCGACGTAGTTCCACATGAACCGGCGGATCTCGGTCCAGTTCTGCTTGATGATGACCTCTTCGTCCGAATTGGTGACCCGGCTCTCGTCCCAGCCGCGCACCGGCGGCGGCTCGTCGAACGCATCCCAGTGCGCGAGGATGTCGGCGGCGGCGGCTTCACCGAAGACGAAGCATTCGAGCAGCGAGTTCGAAGCGAGACGGTTGGCGCCGTGGAGTCCGCTTTCGGTGCACTCGCCCGCGGCATAGAGCCCCGGCAGGTCGGTGCGGCCATTGAGGTCGATCACGATCCCGCCGCAGGTGTAATGCTGCGCGGGCACCACCGGGATCGGCTCCTTGGTCATGTCTATGCCGAGGCCGAGCAGCTTCTCGTAGATCGTCGGGAAGTGGTGCTTCACGAATTCGGGCGGCTTGTGGCTGATATCGAGGTGGACATAGTCCAGACCATCGCGCTTGATCTCCGCATCGTTCGCACGCGCCACCACATCGCGCGGCGCGAGTTCGGCGCGCTCGTCGTAATCGGGCATGTAGCGGTGCCCGGTGCGCGGGTTGAGCAGATGCCCGCCCTCACCGCGTACCGCCTCGGTGATCAGGAAATTCTTGACGTCGAGATTGTAGAGGCAGGTCGGGTGGAACTGCATCATCTCCATGTTGGAAACCCTCGCTCCCGCGCGCCACGCCATCGCGATGCCGTCACCGGTTGCGCCGCGCGGGGCGGTGCTGAACAGATAGCAGCGCCCTGCCCCGCCCGTCGCGAGCACCGTCGCGCGTGCTGTGTAAGCCTCCACGCGGCCGGTCGCTTCATCAAGCGCATAGACGCCCCAGACCCGGCCCGAGCCTGAATAGCGCAGCTCGTGGCGCCCGGTGATCAGATCGATGCAGGCATGCCCGCCGAGCAGCGTGATATTAGGATTGGCCTCCGCCGCCTTGAGCAGTGCGTCCTGCACCGCGCGCCCGGTGGCATCGTCCACATGCACGATCCGCCGGTGCGAATGCCCGCCCTCGCGCGTCAGATGGAGCGCGTTGCCCTCCATGTTGAACGGCACGCCCAGCTCGGTCAGCCGCTCGATCGCCAGCGGCGCGCGTTCGATCACGAACTCGACCGTCTCCAGCCGGTTCAGTCCCGCGCCCGCGACCATCGTGTCGCGGATGTGTTCCTCGAATGTATCCCCGGAATCGAGCACCGCGGCAATGCCGCCTTGCGCCCACAAGGTCGAACCCGTGCCTTGTGCGCCCTTCGCGACGACCAGCACCTCGAGATGCTCGCCCAGTGCGAGTGCGGCGGTCAGCCCGGCAGCGCCGGAGCCGACGATGATCACGTCGTAGGTCATTGTCTTGAGCCTATTCGTACTACCGGATCAACTCGATCGGAATGCCGAAATCGAGTTTGGCCCAAGCTTTGTCGGCGGTGATCGGGAGGCGATCAAGAGCGGCTGCCAGCGCCAAGCACGCCCGGTCACCGCAGCTGCGTCCGGCTCATCACGGATGACGGCGATCAGTGCGGATGCGTCCAAAACGCAAGCGGAAGGAAACAATGGCGTTATTCTCTCGCGGCTACGGCACCCCGATCGGCGATCGAATGTGCGCTGGGGCCTGAAGAGGGTCACCAGTCACCACCTTGCCGCTCTGAACGTTCATGTACTCATTCCTGGGTGATGCAGATCATCATGTTATACACCCTTGGCTGCTGTGTCACGCCCCGGCCGGCTCACTCGTCAGCTTGACGAACACGTCCTCCAGATCGGCTTCGCGCGTGGTCACGTCGACGATCGCGTAGCCTTGCGCCTGGACCAGCGACATCACTTCGCCGGCGTTGCTGCGGTCCTTGTCATAAGTGATCTCGATCACCCGCTCGCCCTTGCTTTCGCACTTGAGGAACGCGGGGTGGCTCGGCATCTCGCCCACGTCCCGGTCGAGCGTCAGCACGACCAGCTTTTCGCGCGCCATGCCGACCAGATCGCGAGTGGGCTTGTCGGCGATCAGTTCGCCGTGGTTGATGATCGCGATGCGGTCGCACAGTGCCTCGGCTTCCTCGAGGTAATGCGTGGTCAGCACCACGGTCACGCCTTCGCGGTTCATTTCCGAAACGAGCTGCCACAGCTGACGCCGCAGCTCTACGTCAACCCCGGCAGTCGGCTCATCGAGCACCAGCACCGGCGGAGAATGGACCATCGCCTTGGCCACCAGCAACCGCCGCTTCATGCCGCCCGACAGCGTGCGCGCGGTGGCGTTCGCCTTGTCGGCGAGGTGGACGTCGCGCAGCAGCTCCATCGAACGGCGAAGCGGCTTCGATATGCCGTAATATCCGCCCTGGTTCTCGAGCACTTCGAACGGCGTGAAGAACGGATCGAACACGATCTCCTGCGGGACGATGCCGATCGCGCGCTTGGCGTTGCGGCGGTCCTTGTCGATGTCGAAGCCCCAGATCTCGGCCGTGCCCGAGGTCTTCGTCACCGTTCCGGCGAGGATGTTGATCAGCGTCGACTTGCCCGCGCCGTTGGGGCCGAGCAGGCCGAAGATCTGCCCTTGCGGCACATCGAAACTCACGCCCTTCAGCGCAAGCTTGGCCTCGCCGCCTTTCGCCGGGGTGTAGCGCTTGACGAGATCGCGAATGACGATTGCGGGTTGGTCGGTCATGGCGCGTCCTGTGCAACTGCGGGGAGGCTGCGTAAAGGCCTGCCTTGCGCTCAGTCCGCCGGCGCGGTGATCCGCAGTTGCTCACGCCGGCCCCGGTGTCCGCTCGCTCTCGCGCCGCACGTCGACCGCCAGCGCGACGTGCGCGTAAGCAAGCATCAGGTCGGTTCATAGTACGGCGCCAGGGGCCGCTTCCCCTACGCATGGCAACCACCTGATCGCCCGTGAAACCGCCGCCCGCTTTGGACAAATTGCGGCAACCGCTGTATCGAGCCCAACACTACAGGTCGGAGCACAAACGGCATGGCAAGTATTGCACAAGCGCGATCACACGCGCTGACATTCTGGCAGAAGATGTCGCTCGGCCTCGCGCTGTTCATCGTCTTCGCGTTTCTGCAATTTGCGGCACGCGGCTATGTTCAGCCCACCAAAGTCCCGCTTTTCGTCCATGCGCATGGCGTGCTGATGGTGAGCTGGCTGGTGCTGACAGTCGTCCAGTCGTTCTTCGCAGAGCGTGCTGATCGCAGGCTTCACCGCACGCTCGGCTGGTTCGGCACCGTGCTGGTAACGCTGGTGGTGGTTTACGATGTGGCGGTTACGGTGTGGATCATCGGCGCGAATGCGCAGCCGTTCTTT